>JAFAFZ010000151.1 GCA_023423215.1 Actinomycetes bacterium | reverse complement strand
GAGAGCACGTCTCGGCGGCCGAGCTTGGCCGACACCGAGGGGTCGACCACGACCCACCCGCCGCGCAGCTTCACCAGCGGGCGGCGGCTCCGGGCCAGCTGGGACAGCTCCTGCTCGGAGCCGGGTTCGCCGTCGATGGTGGCCCGCCAGGTCAGCTCGCAGACGGTCGCCAGGTCGAACGTCGGCGGCTGGTCACCGGTGCCGAGCGGCGGCTCGGCGTGGGCGACGGCGCGCACGGTGCGCGTCAGCGCCGAGGGGATCAGCACCTCGATGCCGGCACCGGCCAGGTCCGTGGCGGTCGGTCCGAACAAGGCCCTGGCCGCCTCGTCGTGGACCTCGAGCGACGACGGCTCGGGCTGGTCGAGCAGCGACTCGAGGGGCGGCCACAGCCGGGCGCCGCGCCGCAGCGCCAGGAGCAGGTCGGCCTCGGCGTGCTCGTCGAAGCCGACCGCGGTGCCGTCCCAGAGCGCCGAGGCGTCCGCGACCTGCGACGCGTCGACCGCGGAGCGGACCTGGAGCCGGATGCGGAACGGGTCGTCCTCGTCGACCGGCAACGAGAGGCGCAGGCCGACGATCGTGCGCTCGATCGAGTCGGCGCCCACCAGGTACGGGCGCAGCGCGGCGACGTCGACCGGGTCACGCCCGCACCACGCACGTTGCCGGGACACCGTGCCGGCCGCGGCCGTGCGCGGGAGCACGTCGGCGACCGCCTGGTACATGGCCGCCACCGCGCCCGCGGCCGAGGCGATGCGTGGGGCGCCGTCGTGCTCGATCGCCCGGCAGTGCGCGACGACCGGCAACCACCCGGCGAGCGCGGCGCGCACCTGGCGGTCCCGCTCGCCGAGCGGCGCGATCACCCAGGAGTCGAACCCGTCGGCCGAGATGGCCGGCTGGAGCCGCCCCCGGGCGACGAGCTCGAGCGCAGTGCGCGCCACCAGCGCCCACGCCCGGACCGACGGGGTCGCATCGGGGTCGTCCAGCCGGACGCCGACCAGGGCGTCCAGGGCGCGGTCGATCGGCACGAGCCGGGCGGGGACCTTCACCACCCGCACCGTGCCTTCGCCCGGGAGCACGAGCGGCACCCGGACCAGGTCGTCGGCCGGGTCCTCGGCCGGCTCGTCCAGCGGGAGCGGTGCCCCCTCGACCCGGTCCACGAGTGCGTCATCCGCGGCGTGGCGGGACCGTCCGGCGGGGCCGCCGGGGGCGCGCCACAGCGCCAGGGAGGACCGCCGCCCGGGGTCGCCGGGGACGAGCGTGGCGTGCAGCGTCGGATCGAACACAGCCGACCAGCCTACGAGGCGCCACCGACAGCCATCAGGCGCCGAACCAGCTTCGGTGGTGCCAGCGGGCGGCGGTAGCGTGGGCGCCATGTCCGACATCTCGATCACGCTGCCCGACGGTTCCGTTCGCACCCTCCCCGAGGGTTCGACCGGCACCGACCTGGCCGTGTCGATCGGTCCGGGTCTGGCCAAGGCGGCGCTCGTCATCGACGAGGACGGCGAGGCGGTCGACCTGGCCGCCCCGCTGCACGACGGCGCGAAGGTCCGCATCGTCACCGACCGCGACGCGGACGCCCTGGAGCACATCCGGCACTCGACCGCCCACGTGCTCGCGCAGGCGGTGCTCGAGCTGTGGCCGGGGGCGACGTTCGCCGGCGGCCCGGCGATCGAGGACGGCTTCTACTACGACTTCGAGCTGCCCGGCGGCGCCACGTTCACCGACGAGGACCTCGAGCGCATCGACGCCAAGATGCGGGAGATCATCAAGGCCGACCAGTCCTTCGAGCGCTTCGAGCTGCCCCTCGACGAGGCCAAGGCGCTCATGGCGGACCACCCGTACAAGCAGGTCTTCATGGACCTGGCCGCTGCGGGCGAGGACGCCGACGGCGAGGTCGGGTCCGGCTCCGAGATCAGCTTCTACCGCAACACCCCCGAGTTCGTGGACATGTGCCGTGGCCCGCACGTGCCCTCGACCGGACGGCTCGGCCACTTCAAGCTCACCCGCCACGGCGGCGCGTACTTCCGCGGCAGCGAGAAGAACCCCATGCTCCAGCGCATCTACGCCGCGGCCTTCGCGAACAAGAAGGACCTGGCCGCCCACCTGCACCGGGTGGAAGAGGCGGCGAAGCGCGACCACCGCAAGCTCGGCGTCGAGCTCGACCTGTTCTCGTTCCCGGACGAGATCGGCTCCGGCCTGGCGGTGTTCCACCCGAAGGGCGGCATCATCCGCCGCCTGATGGAGGACTACTCGCGCCAGCGCCACGAAGAGGCCGGCTACGAGTTCGTCTACTCGCCGCACATCACGAAGAAGAACCTCTTCGAGATCAGCGGCCACCTCCAGTGGTTCGCGGACGGCATGTTCCCCCCGATGGAGCTCGACCACGCCCACGCCCACGAGGACCCCGAGAGCCCGCTCGAGGGCCAGCTCGAGGTCGACGAGGCGACCATCGGCACCGAGCCCGTCGCAGGCACCGGCACGCAGTACTACCTGAAGCCGATGAACTGCCCGTTCCACATCCTGATCTTCAAGAGCCGGCAGCGCTCCTACCGCGAGCTGCCGTTGCGCATGTTCGAGTTCGGCACCGTGTACCGCTACGAGAAGTCCGGTGTCGTGCACGGCCTGACGCGTGCTCGTGGGTTCGCCCAGGACGACGCCCCCATCTTCACCACGAAGGAGCAGATGGGCGAGGAGATCTCCTCCTTGCTGGACTTCGTGCTGGCGTTGCTGCGCGACTACGGGCTGGACGACTTCTACCTGGAGCTCTCGACCCGTCCGGAGGAGAAGGCGATCGGCTCCGAGGAGGAGTGGGAGGAGGCCACCGAGGCGCTGCGCGCCGCGGCCGCCGCCAAGGACATCGAGCTCGTCATGGACCCCGGCGGCGGAGCGTTCTACGCCCCGAAGATCTCGGTGCAGGTGCGCGACGCGATCGGCCGCTCCTGGCAGATGTCGACGATCCAGGTCGATCTGATGCTGCCGCAGCGGTTCGGGCTCGAGTACGTGGGCAGCGACGGCGACCGCCACCGCCCGGTGATGATCCACCGCGCGCCGTTTGGTTCGATGGAGCGTTTTGTGGCGGTATTGATTGAACACACGGCCGGCAAGTTTCCGCTGTGGCTTACACCTACGCAAGTGGTGG
>JAFAFZ010000139.1 GCA_023423215.1 Actinomycetes bacterium | reverse complement strand
GTGTTGCGGGCGGCCTCGGCCGCACGCTGCGCGGCCACGGCCCGGGCGATCTCGGCCTGCTTCGAGCTGATGGAGCTGGAGAGCTGGTCGTCGAGGCCCTTGAGGGACTCGGCCTCGTTCAGCGCGGCGTCGAGGCGGGCCTCGACCTGCGCGGCGAACGCCTGCTGCTCGGCGTAGGCGGACTCGAGCTCCTGGAGGCGACCCGAGACCTGCTGCTCGCTGGCCTGGGCCCGCTCGTTGGCGCTGGTCGCCGCGGCGCGCTCGACCTCGAGCTCCTGCTGCACGGCGCGGAACTGCTCGATGAGGGTGACGCTCTCGTTCGCCTTGAGCTCCATCATCGTGCGCTTGTTGACGGTGTCGTTGATGTCCTCGGAGCCGATGGACAGGTTGTCGGCGCTGCCCATGCTGACGTAGGCGCTGACGGCGGACTCACGCATCTTGGCGGTCAGCGCGTCCAGCTCGGCCTGCTTCGCCGCCTGCGCGGCCTCGGCGGCCGCCTGGTCGGCACGGGCCTGGGTCACGGCACGCTCGGCCTCCTCGAGGCGGTCCTGCGTCGCGCTCACGTTGGCGGACAGGGCGGACAGCGCAGTGGTGACCTCGGTGTCGCTCGCCTTGAGGGCGTTCACCTGCGAGGCCTGCGAGGCGGCCTGCCGGCGGACCTCGTCGCGCTTGCGCTGCAGCTCGGACAGGCTCGGCTCGTCCGAGCGTGCCGCGGACGCCGGGGACGCCGAGGAGAGGGGGAGGAGTGCGATCGTCGCCGCGACGGCCGCGGCCCCGAGAACACGCACCGGGCGCCGGCGTTCACGGAGGGTGGGGAGGTCACGCCGACCGGAGGACCGGCTGTGCGCGTGGGTGCTGCGTGGAGTGGTGTTCACGTCGGAGAGCTCGCCTCGATCATCGCCTGCGTGTCGTAACGAAACCGCAATGCTAGCACCGTCCTTGCGTGAGGTCCGGTCCACCGGCCCGTGCCGTCCGTCCCAGGCCGCAGGACCCTCCGTTCCGGCCCACGGGTGCAGGCCCCACGCTCCACGACCCCACAGCTGCACGACCCGACGGCTGCACGCACCTCAGCGGCGTTGGCAGGCGGGGCAGAAGGTCGTCGATCGGGCGTCGAGCACGATCCTGCGCAGCTCGGTGCCGCAGCGGCTGCAGGGCTCGCCCGCACGTCCGTAGCACTCCAGGTGTCGCTGGTGGCTGCCGGACCCACCCTCGGCGTCGCGGTAGTTGCGCAGCGTGGTCCCTCCGTGGTCGATGCCGTCCGCGAGCGCGACCTGGACCGCGTCGCGCAGGGCCGCGGCCCGGGCTCGGGTCAGGTGGCGGGCGGCGGGGTGCACGCCCGCGGACCACAGCGCCTCGTCCGCATAGATGTTGCCGACGCCGGCCACGACCCGCTGCGACAGCAGCTGCGTCTTGACCGCTCGCCGGCTGGCGTTCACGCGGGTCCGCAGCAGCTCGGGGGTGAACGCCTCGTCGAAGGGCTCGGGCCCCAGCGCAGCGAGCGTCGGCAGCGCATCGTGCGCGCCCCGGTCGACGACCGCGATGCGCCCGAAGCGCCGCACGTCGTCGAACCAGAGGGTCCGACCGTCGTCGAGTCGCCACCACGCGCGCAGGTGGGTGGGCGCGTCGGGCGCGGTCGCATCGGCCTCGCCCTCGCCGCCGTCGCCCCACCCGTCCTCGTCGCCGTCGAGCCGAGCCGGCCAGGCCGGCGCGATCGCGTCGACCGCGAGCCGGCCCGTCATGCCGAGGTGCACCACGAGCTCGCGTGCCACGTCGCCGTCGCGTGTCGGGGCGAGGTCGATCAGCAAGTACTTCCCGCGCCGACGCACCCCGTCCAGGCGCGCCCCGATCGCGAGCGGGGCGTCGTGGAACTTCGCGGAGGGGAAGGCCCACGCGTCGACCACGACCGCGTCGCGCAGGACCGGGTCCAGCTGGCGACGGATGGTCTCGACCTCGGGGAGCTCGGGCACCTCGGCAGTGTGGCGCACCTGCGCCCCGCGCGGCGGTCGACGGCGCGGGCGAGGGTGACCCGATCGCCCCGGCCCGTTGACTAGCGTTGCGACATGAGCATCACCGCAGTGGTGAACCAGAAGGGCGGTGTCGGCAAGACCACCGTCACCCTCGGTCTCGCGGCGGCAGCCTCCGCGCGTGGTCGACGTGTGCTGGTGGTCGACCTCGACCCCCAGGCCAACTCGACGACGGGGCTCGGCGTGTTCGACGCGACCGTCGCGGTCGACGCGGCGCTCGAACGCGAGGCCTCTGGGTCGCTCGGCGAGGTCATCCGCGACAGCGGCTGGACCGCGGACGAGGCGCCCACGCCGATCGACCTCGCGCCCAGCTCCCCGCGCCTGGCCCAGTGCGAGCACCAGCTCGCGACCGACGTCATCGGTGCACAGGACCGGCTCGCCGTCTCGCTCGAGGGCGTCGCGTCGCGCTACGACGACGTCTTCGTGGACTGCGCCCCCTCGCTCGGGCTGCTCACGGTGAACGCCCTCTTCGCCGCCGACCGGGTGCTGATCGTCGCGGAGCCCGCGGCGTGGAGCCTGGACGGGGTCGAGCAGATCCTGCGCAACGTCGCGCGCATCTCCGAGCGCCGCGGTGGTCGTCCGGCGCTCGCCGGCATCGTGGTGAACCGCCTGGGTCGCACCCGCGACGCGGCGTACTGGCACGGCCAGCTGGTCGAGTCCCACGGCGACCTGGTGCTCGAGCCGCCGGTCCGGATGCGCGCCGCGGTGGCCGAGGCCGCTGCGCAGTCGGTGCCCGTGCGCTCCCTGAGCCGCGACGGCGCGGCCGAGGGCGCGGCAGAGTTCGACGAGCTGTCGCGCCGGCTGGACCCGGACCCCGACGCCCCCGGCGACCTGGTCTCCGACGCGAACGACGATGACGCCGCTGCCGCCGGCGCGCCCTCTGCCGAGGGGTCGGGAGCGCCACCGCTCGACGGTCACCGACCGGGCGCCGTGATCGACCTCGGTCGTCCCGCCGCGACCGTCGCGTCGCCCGCGGGTCCCGCGCCGTCCACCCCGATGGGTCCGCGCCCGGCCGTCGCGTCGCACGCGCTGCCTGCGGCCGGCCTGTACCGGGGCGGTCACTGATGGCGTACGACCCGAAGCGCCCGCGCCCGGCTGCGTCCGAGGACGAGCCCGCTCCCGTCGACGCGCTGCTCGGCGATGCCGCACCCGCTGCGGCTGAACCCGCGCCGCAGCCGGAACCCGAGCCGCAGCCGGAACCCGAGCCCGCCGCGACCGCCGAACCCGAGCCGGCGGTGCTGGGCCGCTCGGTGCCGGGTGCGACCACCAACGGCTCCGGGGCTGCACGCCCGGTGCCCGAGGTCCCGGTCGCACCTGCGCCCGAGGAGGGCACGACCAACCGCGCCGTGCTCGCCGCGGGTCTCGGCGCGCTGACGGCGCTGGTGGTGCTGCTGCTGCTCTGGTGGCGACGCCACCGCCAGCACCGCGACTGAGCGCGCCGCCTGCCGCTCGCCCGTCGCATCCCGGAACCGCGGCGCGCCCGACGAGCACGTCGCACACGCCAGGTGCGCCGCCGCGAGGGTCACGCTGCGCGGTGCTCCACTCCCGCCGGGCGCGAAGCCTTCAGGACGCGGCGGCGACGGCCGATGGGATCGGAGCGCTTTCGAGCATGTCGATTCCATGACAAACTGCCGGCGCTCCGTCACGCCGCCGACATGTGGTCCCCCGGACCGCACCGATCGGTGGCACCCACGGCGGCAACCCCCCCCTCCACACATGGACGCACACCTCACCACCGCTCCCCGGAACCACCTCGCCCGTCGTGGTTCCCGGGTCCTGCTCGCCGCCGCCGTCGTGCTCGGCGCGTGCTGGAGCGTGCAGCTCGCCGAGGCGGCGCCGGGCGGCGTCGAGGCCGCGCGGCAACGCCTCGAAGCGGCCACCGCGGACCGGATCGAGGCCGAGGCGGCGGTCGCCGAGCGCGAGGCGCAGCTCGAGGACCTCGAGGCCGAGCTCGGCCGGCTGGGTCAGCTGGACGCCACCCTGACCGAGGACCTGGCGGCCGCACGCCGTGAGCTGCGCGAGTACGCTGTCGCCGCCTACATCGACGGCGGCCAGTCCGAGGTGTTCCGCTCGGCGCTCTCTCCCGAGCAGGCGATGGCGCTGTCGTGGCAGAGCAACGTCGCCGTGGGCCAGTCCGGCTCCGCGGACGAGGCGGCCGACCGCTTCGAGGCGCTGAAGGAGGCGAACTCGCCCGCGCGGCTCGAGGCGGCAGCACGCTTCGACGCCGCGAACCGCGAGCTCACCGAAGCCCGCAACGACGCGATCC
>JAFAFZ010000110.1 GCA_023423215.1 Actinomycetes bacterium | reverse complement strand
CGGCCGCGTCGCGGTGTGGGCGGTCCGGCTCGTCGCCGCGGGGCAGATCGTGCCGACGCTGCGCAACCGCCGTCGTGGCCGAGGCCAGGAGGGCGATGGCGGGCGCACCGAGCTGTCGGTCCGCTGGGCGCCCGCGCTGCTCGGCGTGTCCGAGCTCGAGGAGCTGGCCGCGGCGATGCCCGGTCCGGTGACCGCGCTCGAGCGCACCGAGGCCAAGCCGCTGACGCTGGCGGTGCTGGGTGCGATCGTCAACGCGATCGCGACCGACGCGGCGAGCCGCCTGACCTTCCCCGCGCCGCCGCCCGACCCCCGCGACTCGGTCTCGATCGCCGAGACGGTGCTGACCCGGCTGGACGGCTCGGCGTTCGAGGTGCCGGCCCGCGCCGGCGCCGAGATCACCAAGCGCATGGACCGCTGGGTGAGCCCGGTGACGACCCCGTCGGACGCCCGGCTCGTCGTGCAGCTCGACCCGCCGGACAAGGACAACGCCTGGTTCCTCTCGGTGTCCGGCCCCGACCCGGACGGCCAGCTCGTCCCGCTCGAGGTCGCTCTGATCGAGAGCCGCCCGAAGCGGCACCTGGCCGACGAGCTCGCCCGGCTCGAGCGCATCATGCCGGTGCTGAAGCGCCCCGGCGCCGCCCGTCGCGGCCAGGTCGTGCTGAGCCAGGACGAGGCGTGGCAGCTGATGACCGAGACCGGTCCGCTCGCGGCGGCCGCTGGCTTCGACGTGCGGGTCCCTGCGCTCAGCCGGAAGAAGCCGACCCCGGCGCTGCGGCTCGACACCGTCGCCTCGGACCCCTCCGTCGTCGGCGCGCACCAGCTGGCCCAGGTCCGTTGGTCGGCGGTCTTCGACGACGTCGAGCTCTCGGCCTCCGAGATCGCGAAGCTCGCGAGCGAGGCTCGTCCGCTGGTGCGCAGCCACGGCAAGTGGGTCGAGCTCGACCGCGCCGACCTGGCCGAGGCCGCCGCGGCGCTGGCCGAGCGGGCATCCACGACGACGCTGACCGGCGCCGAGGTGCTGCGCTTCGCGATCGGCCTCGAGGACTCCCCTCTCGCCGGCGGGTTCAGCGTCAGCGGCTCCGGCTGGGCTGCCGAGCTGCTCGACAAGGCCTCCGAGATCTCTCGTGAGCCGATCACGAAGCCCGAGCGCTTCGCCGGCGAGCTGCGCAGCTACCAGGGCGAGGCCGTGGCCTGGCTCGGGTTCCTGGACTCGGTCGAGCTCGGCGGCTGCCTGGCGCTCGACATGGGCCTGGGCAAGACGCCGACGATGCTCGCCCACATCGCCCGCACGGCGGGTCAGGGCCCGGCGCTCGTCATCGCCCCGCCCGCCGTCGTGGGCAACTGGGCGGCCGAGGCCGCACGCTTCACGCCCGGCATGCGGGTCGTCGTCCACCACGGCGCCTCGCGCGCCTCGGCGTCCGGACTGGCCGCCGAGGTCGAGGGCGCCGACATCGTCATCACGACCTACGGCACCGCGGTGCGCGACGTCGACGCGCTCGCCGAGCTGTCCTGGGACCGGCTGATCCTGGATGAGGCCCAGGCCATCAAGAACCCGGCCAACGAGACGGCGCAGCAGCTGCGGCGCATCCCGGCCCGGGTGCGCGTCGCACTGACCGGCACGCCGATCGAGAACGGCCTCGGCGACCTGTGGGCGATCCTCGACTTCACCAACCCCGGCCTGGTCGGGCCCCGCAACGCGTTCATCGCGCAGCTCTCCGGCGGCCGGGCGCACTCGCGCCAGGGCGCCGAGAGCGCGCTGCGTGCGCTGAACGGCATCCTCGTGTTCCGTCGCACCAAGACCGAGCCGATCGTCGCCGCCGAGCTCCCCGAGCGCATCGACCAGCTCGACCACTGCACGATGACGCCCGAGCAGATCGGCCTGTACCAGGCGGTGCTCGACGGGCTCGTCGCCGACAGCGATGCCGAGGCGCTCGGCGCGGAGCCGCGCAAGGGGGCGATCCTCGCGGCCATCACGGCGCTCAAGCAGATCTGCAACCACCCGTCCGCTTACCAGCAGGACGACCGCCCGCTGGCCGGTCGCTCCGGCAAGCTCACCCGCCTCGAGGAGATCGTCGACGCGGTGTTCGCCGCCGGCGAACGGGTCTTGGTCTTCACGCACTTCGCGTCGTGGGGGCTGCGCCTGGCGGACCACCTGACCGAGCACACCGGTGTCCCCGTCGCCTGCTACCACGGCGGCCTGGCACGTGGCGCACGCGACAAGCTCGTCGAGGAGTTCCAGAACGGCGAGGGGCCCGGTGCCCTGGTGCTGTCGCTGAAGGCGGGCGGCACCGGCCTGAACCTGACCGCGGCCAGCCACGTCGTGCTCTACGACCGCTGGTGGAACCCGGCGGTCGAGGACCAGGCACGCGACCGCGCGTGGCGCATCGGCCAGACTCGCACCGTGGTGTCGCACCGGCTGGTCTGCCCCGGCACCGTCGACGAGCGGGTCGAGGAGGTCGTCGCCGGCAAGCGCCACATCGCCGACCTCGTGCTGCCCAAGTCGAGCTCCCTGGCCGACCTGGACACCCAGCAGCTGCGCACCGCGCTCGGACTGCGCAGCGACAGCCTGCTGACCGAGAACGCCGCCGAGCTCGGGCGTGACGTCGAGGAGTCGATCGAGAACGCCGCGGCGGTGCGCACCCACGTCGCACCCGAGGAGCCGGACGCCCACGTCACCGACGACCTGTCCGAGGGCGACGCCGGCGACGCCCAGCTCGAGGAGGCACTGTCGTGAACGCTCCACGTCGCAAGTCGAAGCAGCGCCGCGGAGGAGGCGGAGGCGGAGGCGGCAACGCCCCGCGCAAGAACCAGACCGCACCGCCGGCCGAGTTCTGGCGCGCCGCACCCGAGCCGCCCGAGCCGCCCGACATCGTCCCGTCGGACCACCCGACCGCCCTGCTCCAGTCGATGGGCACCGCGCCGCTGCCCGGCCAGGCGCAGGTCGCCACGCCCTACCTCGAGGCCGTCGTGCAGCGCGCCGCGATCCTGGCGACCGCCCTCGCCGCGTCCGCCGACCTGCTCGAGGTCCCGGACGAGGACTGAGTCCCCACCCGCTCCACCCCCTCTCGGCGAACCGGGTGGGGAAGCGCATGCTCCAGCGTGTGGTGCCGCACCCGCTTCGCCCCAGGTGGGGGCGTCAGCCGGTGTTGCGCAGCCCCGCCACGATGCCGTTGATCGTCAGTAGCAGCGCCCGCTGCAGGCTCGGCTCCTGCGCGCCGTGGCCGCGGTGGCGGGCGAGCAGCTCGATCTGCAGCACGTGCAGCGGGTGCAGGTAGGTCTCGCGGACCGCCAGCGTCCGAGCGAGCACGGGCTGGGCCGCCAGTAGGCGGTCCTCGCCGAGCACCCGCAGGATCTCGTCGCGGGTCCGCTCGAACTCGTCCCGCACGAGGTCGAGCACCGTCCGGTGCTCGGGCTCGACGAGTCGCTGCACGTACTGCCGGGCGATGTCCAGATCGGTCTTCACGAGCACCATCTCGACGTTCGAGAGCAGGTCCGCGAAGAACGGCCACGTGCGCGCCATCGCCACGAGGTCCTTCTCGTGGCCCGCCGCTCGGGCGGCCGCCAGGCCGGTGCCCACACCGAACCATCCGGGCACGTTCTGGCGCGTCTGGGTCCAGCCGAACACCCACGGGATCGCCCGCAGGTCCCTCAGGTCGCGACCGGCCGCTCCCCCGCCGCCCCGCCGTGCCGGCCGCGAGCCGATGTTGAGCTCGCCGAGCTCGTCGACGGGCGTGGACTGCAGGAAGTACGGCACGAGCGACGGCTCGGCGACGAGCTCGCGGTAGGCGGCGTTCGCGGCGCCGGAGACCAGGTCCATCACCGCGTCCCACTCGCGCAGCTGCGTCGGATCGAGCGCGGACTCGGTGTGGAACAGCGAGGCCTGGGTGACCGCGCCGACCGTCAGGCGCAGGTTGCGGTCCGCGAGCCGGGGCAGGCCGAACTTGTCCGAGATCACCTCGCCCTGCTCCGTGATCTTGATGGCGCCCTTCAGGACCCCGTAGGGCTGCGAGAGGATCGCCTCGGCGGTGGGTCCGCCGCCACGGCCGGCGGTCCCGCCACGGCCGTGGAACAGCCGGAGCTGCACGCCGTGGCGCTGGGTGACGTCGCGCAGCGCACGCATCGCGCGCTGGATCTCCCAGCGCGAGGTCGCCGTGCCACCGACCTTGTTGGAGTCCGAGTAGCCGAGCATGACCTCCTGCAGATCGCCGCGGAGCTCGACGATGCGCCGGTACGCAGGCACCGAGAGCAGCCGGTCCATGACCTGACCCGCACGGCGCAACGAGGTGACCGTCTCGAACAGCGGCACGAAGCCGAGGTGGGCGACGCCCCCGTGCAGGTCGATCAGACCGGCGTCCGAGGCGAGGACGGCGACGGCCAGCACGTCGTCCGCGTCCTCGGCCATCGAGATGATGTAGCTCTCGATGGCCTCGGCGCCATCACGCTCGACCGCCTCGGAGATCACCCTGAACAGCTCGTGGGTGTTGCGCACGTCCTCGGGCAGCTGCACGCCCGGCACCGAGACGGGACGTCCCGCCGTCAGCTCCTGCGCCAGGAACCGCGCCCGTTCGGCACGGGTCCGTTCGGCGTAGGCGGGTCCCGGCAGGTCGAGCCGCGCGTAGAGCGCCTGGACCAGCGCGTGGTGGCGTGACGCGTCCTCTCGCACGTCCATCGTGGCCATCGTGAAGCCGAAGGTGCGGAACACGCCGAGGAAGCGGTCGAGCGGTCCCGTCGCGATGCGTTCCCCACGGTGCAGCAGCAGCGACTCGCGCAGCAGCGCGAGGTCGGCCAGCAGCTCCTCGGCACGTCCGTAGGCCCGCTCGTCGTCGGGGACCTCGAGCGCACGCCGCACCCGCTCGTGCATCAGCGAGAGCGCCAGGCGGTACGGCTCCTCGGCGTTCATGCGTGCGAACTGGCGGTGCACGTCGGGGAACCACTCGGCGTAGCGCTCGCAGAGCTCGAGGACCGGGTGCTCGCAACCGGCGATGCGGCTGGACACCGAGAGCTCGGCCGCCAGCTGCTCGATGCCCGTGAGCGCGTGCTGCAGGCCGCTGCGGCGCTGGCGGGCCAGGACCTGGCGGGTCACCTCGGGCGTGACGAAGGGGTTGCCGTCGCGGTCACCGCCCACCCACGTCCCGAAGCGGATCGGTCGCAACCGCTCGCCGCCCTCGCCGGCCTGCAGGGCGAAGTCCTCGAGCAGGCGCGGCATCACGTCGGTGCGCAGCCCGTCGAGCAGCGAGAGCACGTTGGCGGCCTCGTCCAGCGGCGTCGGGCGGTGCAGGCGCAGCTCGTCGGTCTGCCAGAGCAGGTCGATCGCCTCGCTCACGTGCTCGTCGATGCGGCGGCGGTCCTCGTCGTCGAGGCGCGGGTCGCTGCGGCGGTCGAGCAGCTCGGCGATCTGTCGGCGCCGCTGCGACACCGAGCGCCGGGTGGCCTCGGTGGGGTGCGCCGTGAAGACGGGTCGCACGTCGAGCTCGGCCAGCAGCCGTCGGGCGGCCTCGGGGTCCACCGAACGGCCTTCGGGCACCCGGTCCACGAAGGGCAGCCCCGGGGTGCCACGGCCGACGCGGCCGGGGAACCGGTGCACCTGCTCGGCCAGGTTGGCCAGGTGGAAGAACGACGAGAAGGCCCGCACGAGCCGGATCGCGGTCGGCAGGTCGACCGACGCGAGCAGCTCGCGGGTCGCCGGGTCGTCCGCGTCCGTCGTCGCCTTGGACGCGGTGCGCACGTGCTCCACGAGCTCCAGGAAGTCCTCGCCCTCCTGCCGGCGCAGCGTGGCGCCGAGCTGCTCGCCGAGACGACGGATGTCCACACGCCGGTGCTGAGCGGCCGCGTGCGTGTCGAGGGCCACCGCGCGATGGTCCCACAGGCGTCTAACGCCGTGGTCAACGCCAGGTTGCGACTCCGTGTCGGCCGAGCACCGACGCCGGTCCCGCGCCGTCGCGGCTCAGCCGACGCGGTCGAGCGCGGTGGCCGGGGTGTGCGCGACGTCGGCCGGGGTGAAGGCCTTCGTCCAGCAGGCGAACTCGAGCAGCACGCCGTCGGGGTCCTGGAAGTAGATGGAGCGCACGAAGACGCCGTCGTGCACCTCGGCGGCGATGCCCCACTCGCTGTCGTCGTGGTTGGCCACCTCGGTGCAGGGCACGCCTGCGGCGATCAGCCGGTCGCGATACTCCTCGATGCGGTCGGCGGGCACCGTGAAGGCGACGTGGTTCATCGAACCCACCGCGCTGGTGAGCTCGCCCTGGTCCGGGCGCGCTGCGGGGGCCGAGATGCCCGGCACGGCGTCGGGGGCGTCCGGGAACCAGAAGAACGCCAGGCAGTCGCCGCCGCCGCAGTCGAAGAAGAAGTGCTGCCCCATGCCGGCCGGAAGGTCGATCGTCTTCACGAGCGGCATCCCGAGGACGCCGGAGTAGAAGTCGACGGTCCGCTGCATGTCGCGACAGACCAGTGCCAGGTGGTGCACCCCACCGAACTCGAACCCCGCATCCGACATCATCGACCCCCTCGACGTCCTCCGGCAGCGTACCCAGCGCCCCTGGGTGACGAGTGCCACAAGCTGGGGACGCCTGTGTAGAGTCTGCCCCGTGCACGGGGGTGCCGAGCAGACGGGGGGCGGCGGGACGTCGAACGACGTGACACGTCGGCGAGCGATCGAGGTCGCACGCTCGCTCGCGCTCGAGGGTCCGAGCGGCACGGTCCGCATGCGGGACGTGGCCCGTCGCAGCGGGATCGACGAGCACGAGCTCTACCGCCACTTCTCGTCGAGCGACCACCTGATGGTGCTGGCGCAGCACGAGTGGATCCGCGAGGCCTGGGAGCGTGAGCCGCTTCCCGAGGGGGACCACGTGGACGGCGGCGACCGGGTGGCCGAGCTGATCCACCGCTCGCTGCTCGCGACCGGCGAAGCGCCCCGGTTCGTCACCGCGGTGCTGGCGTCGCAGTCCTCGGTCGACCCGGCGGTGCGCCAGGCCCACCTGGCCTCGAACCGCGAGGTCGCGCGCCTGCTGCGCGACGCAGCCGGGCCGGAGCTGGTCGACGTGGACGGCTACATCGAGCTGCTCGCGGTGGCCTGGCTGGGCGTGCTGTCCGCCTGGACGCTCGGCAACATGACGATCGAGCAGGCCGACTGCGTGGCGCAGCGCACCGCTCGGCTGCTCTACCGCTCGATGCTCGCCGAGCAGCAGGCGGCCGGGGACGGGCCCGCCGTGCACGGCGACCACCCGGATCCCGGCACCGCGGCCTGACGGCCCGCTCCGCCCGCAGGTCGCCGGCGCACCGAGCGCCTCGACGTCAGCCCACCAGCGTCAGCTGCGGGGCGTCCCCGTCGTCGTTCCCGTGGTCGCGTGCCGCGGCCGCATCGGCGGTGGGTTCGGCACCCGGGTCGCG
>JAFAFZ010000099.1 GCA_023423215.1 Actinomycetes bacterium | reverse complement strand
GGGGGCCAGCACGTTGGGTGCGTGGACCCACTCGCGCGCGTGCTGGGCGCGCGCGCGCGAGCGCATGACCGGCGACGCCGCGGTCATCGGGTAGAAGGACGAGAACCGGTCGGTGACGAAGCCGGGGTGCAGCTCGTCGGAGCGCACCGCACCGCCGGCCTCGGCGGCCGCCTCCAGCACCACGACGTCCCAGCCGGCGTCGGCCAGGAGCGTCGCGGCGACGAGGCCGTTGTGGCCGCCACCGACCACGACGGCGTCGACCGTGGTGCTGCTCGGACCTTCGACGAGCGGCACGCCGGCCTCGGGGGTCGCTGCGGGGAAGGACTCGACGCTCACGGGGTGGCACCGGCCGAGGTCGGGGTGCCGCGTTCGATCTCGGCGCTCATCCGGGCGACCCCCTCCAGGACCTCTCGGAGCTCGTTGCGGGCCCGGCGCTCCACGCCGAGTCGGCTCGCCAGCCGACCGAGCGACCCCATCGGCAGCTCGTAGCTCGCCTCGATGACGAGCCGGCTGCGCCCGCCGCCCAGGCCGTCGAGGCGCTGCGCCATGCGGTACGGGGTGCCACCCGGCAGCGATCCGGCGATGCGCAGCAGCTGCCCGGGGTCGATCTCGTCGACCTGCCAGGTCGAGGTCCAGGACCGACCGGCGAGCCGCACGGTCTGCTCGAAGGTCTGCCCGACACGCGCCAGCAGGCCGTCCGCGCGCACCTCGGTGGTCGAGCTGGACAGCTCGGGGAGCAGCGTCACGTCCGCGAGGACCTGCCACACGTGGTGGGGGCTCGCGTCGATCTCGACCTGTTCTCGCAGGGTGGGCACGGGAGGGCTCCTGGTCTCGGGGACGTCGCTCCCCACTACCCGCGGGCCGACCCCGCGGAACCTCGGCCGGCACGCCCGGACAGGAGCCACACCTCGAGCAGCCGGTCCACCGCACGGCGCGCCTCGGCGCCGAGACGGGTGGCCAGGTCCGCGCGCAGCTCGGGACCCGAGCGGGCGACGAGCAGCGCGCCGACCCACGGGTCCACCGGCCGATCCCGCCGGGTCGCGAGGGCTCGCGCAGCCTCGCCGTCGAGGTGCGGCGACGACGCCAGCACCAGGTCGAGCGTCGGCGAAGCCAGAGGGATCCATCGTTCCGGGTGCGGATCCTCGGACACGTCCTGCAACGAGCGTCCGTCCAGCGCCCGGGTGAGGGCGTCGTGCCGGCGCAGCGCCGCCGGGCGGCCGGCGAGGAGGGGCCGGGGGCAGGCCGGGTTGGCGGCGAGGGTGTGCAGGCCGGATCGCCGCGTGGCGACGACGAGCTCGGCCGCAGGCTCGCTCAGCCGCGGCGACCGCATGACGGCCCGTCGGATCGCGGCGTCCGGGTGCCCGGCCCACGTCAGGAGCAGCGCCGGCTCGGCGTCGAGCGCGGCGGAGGCCCAGCCGTAGCGGAGCAGGTCGGGAGCGACCTCCGGCGTCCGTCGGGCCAGCTGGTCCGGGGTCGCGGGAGCGGTCATCGTCGGCAGGGTTACCCGTCGACCCGTGCCGCCACACCTGCGCCCGCCGTCGCGCGGGTCAGTCGATCGGCGACGCGGGGGCGAGGAACACCGAGGTCAGCTCGGACAGCTCGAGCAGACGAGCCACCTGGCGCGACGGGTTCTCGATGGTCAGCGTGTGACCCTCGGCCCGATGGCTCAACAGGGCACGCAGGCCCGTGGAGTCCATGAACGTGACGGCGGACATGTCGAGGACGGTCGGCACCCCGGGACGCTGGGCGTCGCCGAGCTGGCGGACGAGTCCGTCGACGGTGTCGAGGTCGATGTCGCCGCTCAGCTCGAGACGGGTGACGTCCAGGAACGGGTCCGAGGGGGTCATCTCCGGACTGGACGGGGTGTCGAGGCTCATGGCAGTCGCTCCTTGCTCAAGGCAAACGGGGAGGCACAGCCGCAACGGCACGTCCGGGTTCACGTCGTGCCCTCGACCGTAGGGCGGATCGGTGCACGACACAGCTCGCGCGACCCGCTGACCGGCCCCCAGAGCGGTGAAACCACCCGAAAGGGTGACCCACGGGCCGTTCGGATCGCCGGACAGCGCGCGAACGGGCCCGTGGTGCTCACCCAGCCGCCCCTCCGGGCGCCGAGCCGTCGCGGATGCGGATGGCGCCGCGGAGCGGTTGCGCCGGGTCGAGCACGGTGGAACCCGACGTCAGGTGCACCTCGCCGTCGCCGGCGAGCTGCCTCGCGGCGTCGCGCACCTCGTCCATCAGCGGCCGCCAGGGCGTGCCGCCGAGCGTCCGGGCGACGTCGCTCGGGCAGATCGATCCGTCGGGTCCCCGGTGATGGGCCAGTGCCCGGACCGTGGAGCGGATGCGTGGCGCCCGGGTGTCCGCGGTGTCGGACTCCCACCACGGGTGCCCGCGCTCGCCGAGCGCGACCTTGGCGTCCTGCACACGCCGCCGAGCGGCCCGCTCCGCGTCGGCGTCGTCCGCCCGACGGGCGGCGGCCACCGCGCGGCGGGAATCCATCAGCTCGGCGACCAGCTCGGATCGGAACCGGTCCGGCAGCTCCGGGTCGGTGGCGCGCCAGCGCCGTCCGTCGATCACCACGTGGTGCTCCGCCGTCGCGCGCGTGGCGGACCCGTCCGTCGTCACGCCCGGACCTACCCCGACGGCGGTGCGGGCACACCCGGGCTCCGCCGCTGCCGATCAGTCGTCGGCGATCAGTGATCGCGCCGGTCGCCGCCCGTCACGACGACGCGGCGATGGTCCGCGGGGTCGAGGTGCGGCGTGCCGGCGGGCCACAGGCCGCCCAGGAAGCCGTGGCGCACCGCCGGACCCGAGGCCTGCAGCGCCGCGCAGATCGAGGCGTAGCGGAGCCGGTCGAGGTTCGACCAGCGGAACCCGAACCGTCGCCGCACGATGTCGGGCAGGCAGCCGTACACCAGCAGGCGCAGCACGTCACCGGCCACCTCGCCCACGAGGCCGTCGAGGATCGACAGCGGTCCGGGCAGGTGGGGCACCTCGGCGGGACCCGGGTTCGTGCTCGGGTCCAGCACCCAGTCGACGGCCGGCGTGCGCTCGAGCTCGTGGGCGCAGATGTGCTCGAACCGTTTCCGGAAGTCGTCCAACGTCAGCGGTACGGCACGGTCGCTCACGCCGTAGCGGCGGTACCAGGTGACCGACTCGCCGTAGAGCTGCTCCTGCTGCGAACGGGACAGCGACCCGGGGAAGTACAGCTCGTGCGCCCGGAAGAACTCCCAGGTGAAGGTCGCGTGCGCCCACCAGAACACGTCCGGGTCGAGCGCGTGGTACGCACGGCCGTGGTGGTCGGTCCCCTTGATGTCGGGGTGGAAGTCGCGGATCTGCCGTCCCCGCGCGTCGGCCTCGTCCCCCTCGGAGAAGATCGACCCCCAGATGAACGGGACCGACCGGAAGATCCGGTCGTAGGGGTCGTCGAAGAAGTTCGAGTGGTCGGTGACGCCCGCGCCCAGGCCCGGGAGCATCAGCTGCATGATCCCCGCTGCGGTGCCGGTCAGCAGGCCACGGGGGTCGCCGGCGATCGACCACAGGATCGAGCCCGGGCCGAGCGGTGCGCCCGGGGCGGAGGGCCGACGGCGCGTCGAGGTCCCCTCCGCTGCGGTCGGGGACGGGTCGCTCGGCATCGGGTCTCGGCTCGTCGTGCTCAGGACTCGAGCGCCGCGGCGAGGCGCTCGAGCGTGCCGCTCATCGTCTGCTGGTTCCGGGCCGAGCGGTCGGTGATGCCCGAGAGCTGCTGGCTGAACTCCAGCGCGGACTCCGGCCGCAGGTCCTCGCTCCACTCGGTCACGCGGCACCCCTCCGCGGTCGGCTCGATGCGGTAGCCCCAGGTGGAGAAGTGGAAGTCCATCATCGAGCACTCGAACGCGAAGGCCGAGCCGCGATCGGCGGCGATGACCTTGCCCTGGGTCGTCCACTCGTGCTCGCCGTTGCGGTTGTGGCCGTCGAAGGTGGCGCCGAGCGCCGGCCCGTCGACGCCGTCGTGCCACTCGCAGGCGTAGCACTCCTCGGACCACTCGCCCATGCGGGTCACGTCCGAGATGGCGTCGTAGACGGCCTCGGGGCTGGCGGCGATGTCTCGTGTGATCTCGAGCGGTGCGGACATGGGCGCATTCAACCAGACGCAGCGCCCGCCGCACCCAGATCCTGCGGAGCGGCCCCGGACCCCTCGTCCTCGCCCGCGAGCGATCGCGGCAGGTGGCGGGTGGACATCAGCGAGAGGAGCGCCAGGACGCCGGTGGCCAGCAGGCCGGTGCGCAGGGCCCGGAGCTGGGCATCCTCGTAGTCGTCGACGAGCGCTGCGGTCGAGGCGTCGTCGACGCCGGCCTCCTCGGCCGCCGCAGCGATGTCGTCCGACGACACGAAGTCGACGCCGTCACCGGCCGCGACCCCGACCTGCTGGGCGACCTCGGGGGCGATGCGCTCGTCCGAGGCGACCTGCTCGAGGAACACGTTCGTCAGCCCTGCGAGCACGAGCGCGCCGATCAGCGCCACGCCGACCGACGAGCCGAGCTGCTGCCCCGTGTACTGCAGGCCGCCGGCCTCGCCGCGCCCCGACGCGTCGACCGAGGACTGCACGACGTTGCCGAGCTGCGAGACGATCAGGCCCATGCCGACGCCCAGCAGCGCCATCGACACGGCGAAGCCGCGGTCGTTCAGCTCCGGGTCGACCGTGGCGAGCAGGACGCCGATGGCGAGGGTCGAGGTGAGCAGGCCCGTCCGCACGATGGTGCGGATCGACACCCGCGTCGAGAGGCGCGAGCCGAGCGCCGAGCACAGGAACATCGTGATCGAGATCGGGAGCATCCGCAGACCGGTGTCCAGCGCGTCCAGGCCGATGACCAGCTGCAGGTAGAGCGGGACGACGAAGAACACGCCCATGAGCACCAGGTTCTGGGTGAACAGCCCGACGAGCCCGGCGCGCAGCGAGGGGATCGAGAAAAGGCGGAGGTGCACGAGCGGATCCCGACCGGTGCGCTCCCGGCGACGGGACCACTCGACGAAGGTCCACAGGCAGAGCGCGCCGCCGATGATGACGAACACCGAGAGCGAGAAGCCGAGCGGTTCGATCGGGGAGTCCTTCGGGGTGACGAAGCCCCACGTGCTCGACTGGAGCACGCCCAGCACCATCGCGCCGATGCCGACCGCGGACAGCACCGACCCGACGACGTCCAGGTGCGGAGCCGGCCCGTCCCGCAGGGCGTCGTCCATCCGCGGCGTCAGGAGCAGGATGATCGCGACGAGCACGACCTCGCCGATGAAGACCACGCGCCACGTGAGCTCGGTCGTCGCCCAGCCGCCCAGGATCGGACCGATCGCGATCCCCGCGCCCGCCACGCCACCGATCACAGCGTAGGCCGACTTGCGCTGAGCGCCCTGGAAGTTGCCGGCGATCAGGGCGGCGAGCGCGGGCAGCACCAGCGCTGCGCCGATCCCCTCGAGGACCGACCAGCCGAGGGCGAGCACCAGCACCGACGGTGCGAAGGCGGTGGTCGCCGACCCGACGGCGTAGATCACGAGGCCGATGACGAAGGCTCGTCGGCGGCCGATGATGTCGCCGATCTTGCCGCCGGTGAGCATCAGCATCGCCATCACCAGGCAGTACAGGGTGATGACCGCCTGGATGGTGGGCACGGTCGTGTCGAAGTCGGCCACGAGCTGGCTGATCGACACGTTCATCACCGACTGGTCCAGGACCATCACGAACTGGGCGATGGCGAGGGCGACGAGTGCGGTCTTCTTCATCGGGCGGACCTCGAGGACGTGGAAGTGGTCGTTGTCTACCGCACGGCCCACGTCGCCGGAGCGATCTGACGACGATCGAGCCACGTGGCCCGGCCCCGGGTGGTAGACGGAGGTGATGTCCGCACCACCCCGTCCCGCCGGTCCCGACGACGCGGATGAGGTGGCCCGACTGCTGCACGACTTCAACACCGAGTTCGACACGCCGTCGCCCGGGGTCGACGTGCTGGCGGGCCGGCTGCGCTCGCTGCTGGCCGGCGACCGGACCTGGGCGATCCTGGCGGGCGAGCCCGCGGTGGCGGTCGCGCTCGTGACGTTGCGTCCCAACGTCTGGTACGAGGGGCAGGTCGCGCTGCTCGACGAGCTCTACGTCGAACCGCAGCTGCGCGGCCGCGGGATCGGCACGGCCATCCTGGAGCTGCTGGATGCGCTCGCACGCGAGCGGGGCGTCGACGCGATCGAGATCAACGTGGACGAGGGCGACGTCGACGCGCAGCGCTTCTACGAGCGCCACGGCTTCAGCGGCCTCGAGCCCGACACGGGCGAGCGCGCCTTCTACTACTTCCGCGAGCTCGTGCCCGAGACCCCCTGACCCACCGACGTGTGAGGAGACAGCGATGAAGGCGGCGATCTACACCGAACCCGGTCCCCCCGAGGTCCTCCGCTACGAGGACGTCCCCGATCCCACGATCGGCGACGCGGACGTCCTGGTGCGCGTCGAGGCGGTCAGCATCGAGGGCGGTGACACGCTGAACCGCGGCGCGACGGACACCGGCGGCCGCGCCCACGTCGTCGGCTACCAGGCCGCCGGCACCGTGGTCGAGGTCGGCGCGGGCGTGCAGTCGTTGCAGGTCGGCGACCACGTCGTCACCGTCGGCATGGACGGCTCGCACGCCGAGCTGCGCGCCGTGCCCGAGGCCTTCTGCTGGCGGCTCCCCGAGGGGCTCTCGATCGAGCAGGCCGCTGCGGTCCCGGTGCCGTTCGGCACGGCGGACGACTGCCTGTTCGAGTTCGGGCGGCTGCGACCGGGCGAGACCGTCCTCATCCACGCGGGCGGGAGCGGGGTCGGCATCGCGGCGATCCAGCTGGCGCACCGGGCGGGTGCGACCGTGCTCGCCACGGCGTCGCGCCAGGACAAGCTCGACCGGCTCGTGCCGCTCGGCCTCGACCACGGCATCGACTACGTGCGGACGGACTTCGCGGACGAGGTGCGCCGGTTGACCGACGGGCGCGGCGCGGACGTCATCGTCGACTCCGTCGGCGGCGAGACGCTGCAGCGCAGCCTGAGCTGCCTGGCGTACCGGGGTCGCGTGATCACGGTGGGCGACGCGGGGCGTGAGGTGCCCCAGCCGCTCGACATCTCGACGATGCGCCCGAACAACCAGAGCCTGACCGGCGTGTTCCTCGGCGCCGAGCTGTTCCTCGGAGGACCGCGTGCGCACGACCTGATCGCCGGGCACCTGGAGTCGATCGCGCGCGGCGAGCTCCAGGTCGTGATCGACCGCACGTACCCGCTGTCCGAGGCGGCCGAGGCGCACGCCTACATCGAGAGCCGTCGCTCGTTCGGTCGGGTGCTGCTGATCCCCTAGGTCGCCCGCCGGTCGAGCGCGAGCTGCTCGACGAGCGCATCCAGCTCGGCGAGCCACACCGCGGCGGAGCCGTCGCTCGGGGCGCGCCAGTCGCCGCGGGGCGAGAGCGAACCGCCGGAGCCGACCTTGGGACCGTCGGGCATGGCGGAGCGCTTGAACTGGCTGGTGCCGAAGAAGCGGCGGAGGAACTCGCGCTGCCAGCGGCAGCTCGTCGCCAGGTCGTAGCTGTGGCGGGCCGCCTCGGGGATCGTGTCGGGCCAGTCGCCGCGATCGCGATCCGACCACGCCTGGTCGGCCAGGTAGGCGATCTTCGAGGGCCGGTAGCCGAAGCGCAGCACGTGGTACAGGTGGAAGTCCTGGAGCTCGTACGGTCCGACGACCGCCTCGCTGCCCTGGTGCGGACCGTCGCCGGGAGCCTCGACGTCGCCGTCGTCGCGCTCGCGGTCGGCCGGCTCGCCGGGCATCAGCTCGGCGGGCTCGCCGGGGACCAGCTCGGGCGAGATCTTGGTCTCCAGGATCGACTCGAGCACCTGCCGCGCACCCGGGGCGAAGGTCTCGTTCTGGGCGACCCACCGCACGAGGTACTGGATGAGCGTCTTGGGGACCGAGCCGTTGACGCCGTAGTGCGACATCTGGTCGCCCACGCCGTAGGTGCACCAGCCGAGCGCCAGCTCGGACAGGTCGCCGGTGCCCACCACGAGCGCGTCGTGCGCGTTCGCCAGGCGGAACAGGACCGAGGTCCGCGCGCCGGCCTGCACGTTCTCGTAGGTGACGTCGTAGACCGGCTCGCCGCGAGCGGCCGGGTGGTCCAGGTCCTCGAGCATCTGCTGCGCCGCCGGGCGGATGTCGATCTCGGCCGCCGTCACGCCGAGGGCCTCCATCAGGCGGTGCGCGTTGGTGCGGGTGTGGTCGCTCGTCGCGAACCCCGGCAGCGTGTAGCCGAGCACGTTCGAGCGCGGCAGCCCGAGCAGGTCCATGCAGCGCACCGCGACGAGCAGCGCCTGCGTCGAGTCCAGCCCACCCGAGACGCCCAGCACCACGCGCTCGATGCCGGTGGCGGACAACCGGGTCGCCAGTCCGTTGGTCTGGATCGCGTAGACCTCGGCGCAGCGGCGGTCGCGCTCGACCGGATCGGCCGGCACGAACGGGAAGCGCGACACCCGGCGCCGCAGCTCGATCGGCCCGGCGGGCGGCTCGAGGGAGAGGTCCACGGTGCGCATGCGCAGCTGCTCACGGTGGTCGCCGATGGCGTCTCGGAAGCTGGTCGTGCGCAGCCGGTCGGCGAGCAGCCGGTCCAGGTCCACGTCCGCGGCGATCAGCTGCGAGTGCCGGGCGTAGCGCTCGGACTCGGCGAGCTGGTTGCCGTTCTCGCAGACCATGGCGTGCCCGTCCCAGGCGAGGTCGGTGGTCGACTCCCCGACGCCGGCGGCCGCGTACACGTAGGCCGAGAGCGTCTGCGCGGAGTGGGTCGTGCACAGCGCGCGCCGGTAGTCGTCCTTGGCGATCGTGATGTTGCTGCCCGAGGGGTTGGCCAGCACCGTGGCCCCGGCGAGGGCCAGGCGGCTGCTCGGCGGGATGGGCGCCCACAGGTCCTCGCAGATCTCGACGCCGAGGACGAAGCCGGGCAGGTCCGTGGCGCGGAACAGCAGGTCGGTCCCGAACGGGACGGACGAGCCGCACAGCTCGACCCGGTCCACCACGGCGTCGCGCGCCGCGCTGAAGTGCCGCTGCTCGTAGAACTCCCGGTAGTTCGGCAGGTAGGTCTTCGGCACGACCCCGAGGACACGGCCGCGGTGCAGCACCATCGCCGTGTTGAAGAGCTGGTGGCCCACGCGCAGCGGGATGCCGATCACCGTGACGGGCAGCAGGTCGGCGGTGGCGGCGCGCACGCGGTCCAGGCCATCGAGCGCGGCGTCGAGCAGGGGCTGCTGGTGGAAGAGGTCCTGCGCGGAGTAGCCGGTCAGACCGAGCTCCGGCAGCACCAGCAGCGCGACGTGCTCCTCGTGCGCCCGACGGACCAGGTCGACCGTCGCCGCGGTGTTGCCGTCGACGTCCGTGACGGCCATCGTCGGCACGCCGGCCGCCAGGCGGGCGAACCCGTGGCGGTACGGGGAGCGGAACGCGTCGAGCGGGGCGGTGGCGTCGCTCACGTCGCGGGCCCGCCCGCGCCGTCGAGCAGGTCGCCCGAGGTGCAGCCCTCGAGCAGCCACTGCAGCGCACCCCGGCACGTCTGCTCGACGATCTCGTCCGGCTCGCCCTCGAAGTGGTGCAGCTGGGTCCGGGTCCGACCGTGGCGGCGGTCGTGCAGGCCCATCCAGACGGTGCCCGGCGGCTGGTCGTCCTGGGGGTCGGGTCCACCGACGCCCGTGACCGACAGCGTGAGGTCCGCCTCGAGCAGCCGGCACACGCCCTCGGCCATCGCCCGGGCCGAGGGCTCCGAGACCACGGGACCCGGCGGCACGTCCAGCACGTCGTGCTTGACCTCGGACGCATAGGCGACCAGTCCGCCCCGGTACCACTCCGAGGAGTGGGGGGCCGCCGCCAGCGCGGCCGAGAGCGAGCCGCCGGTCAGCGACTCCGCGACCGCGACCGTGACCTCGGCCTCGCCCAGGACCTCGGCCAGCCGCTCGGCGGGGTCGTCCTGCGCGCTCATCGCTGTTCGCCGCTCGGCGCAGCACGGCGCTCGACGGCCTGCTGCTCGTGCTCGTCCTTGCAGGCGACCAGCGCCCACCAGCGGTCGCGGCCGTTGCGACGCAACCCCTCGATCCGGTGGTTGCCGTCCTCGACGATCAGCTGGGGATCTCGGAACGTCACGATGATCGGCGGCGGGTCCCAGCCCTCGTCCAGGCTGTCGCCCATCTCCTCGACGGTCTCGAGGTCGTCGCCGTCGAAGCGGTCGAGCGTCGGCTGGTCCGGAGGACCGGCCAGCCGGTGCAGGTCGTCGAAGCGCAGCTCGATCGGACCGACCCAGCGGCGCGGGGTCGAGGTCAGCTCGTGGGCGAGCGGCGCGTTGTCGCTGCCGGGGCTGGCCAGGAACCGGGCGATCCAGCCCTCGACGTCGCCGGCCTCGGCCGCCTGGCGGGCGCTCGCCACGCAGAACTCCTGAACCTCCGAGGTCCCCTGGTCCTTCGAGATGGCCGTCATCGTGCTGCCTCCAGTCGCATCAGATGGGTCGCGTCGTTGTAGTAGGAGAGCGTCCAGCGGGCCGGGTCGCCGTCGTGGCGCCATTCCGTCAGGCCGGTGTTGGTGGGCAGGAGCCGGGCGCCGACGTGGCGGGTTTCGACGCCGAGCACCAGGCTGACCGTCGCGGCGATGAAACCCGCGTGGCAGACGGCCACGACCGTGCGGCCGTCGTGCTCGTCGGCGAGTCGCTCCAGGGTGCGGTGCACCCGCTCGTGGAAGCTGGTCCAGCTGTCGCCGCCGACGGCGAAGACCCGGTCGGGTTCGGCGACCATGTCGATCTTCCCGAACCGGCGCTCGTACTCGTCCCAGGTCATGCCGTCGGCCTCGCCGGTGTGGACCTCGCACAGGTCGCAGTCCCGCTCGACCACGTCGAAGCCCAGGCCCGGGGCGATGATCTGCGCAGTCTCGATCGCCCGGGGGAGCTCGCTCGCGACGAGCACGTCCGCGGTGAAGCCCGCGCCCGCGGCGAAGCGGTCACGCAGGAGCGTCGCCTGCTCCCGTCCGAGGTCGGTCAGGCCACGGCAGCCGGTCCGGCCGGCGATCGTGCCGGTCAACCCGGCGTGCGCGTCCCCGTGGCGGACCAGGATGAGCCTCACGGCGTCGTCCTCCTGTCCTCCGCCGGTCGACGCGTCGTGTCGTGTCGCCGCAGGGTCACCGGCGTCGGCCCCCGTCACCCTCGCCGGCGTCCGCCTCTGCTTCGGCGACGAGGCCCTCGGCCTGGCGCTCGGCCTGCACGTCGGTGTCCGACGGCAGCTGCCCGCCGTCCGGGTGACGGTCGAGGGGTTCGTCGTGGGCCAGCGACGGACGCTCGCCCTCCTCACGCGTCGCCGCCTGCTCCGGGTGCTCACGCTCCTGCGCCGCGCGGACCTCGTCCTCGGTGGGTGGATCGTCCACCGCGGCGTCCTCGACGGGGAGGGCTCCCTGCTCCGAGTAGTCGCTCATGGCGACACCACTACCCCGACCGGCCGCCCCGGACACCCGGGAGCGGACGTCGTCCCACGTTCGATCGCTCGATCACCGGATCGGGGGAGTGGTGGACCGGCAGCTGCCGGGTAGGTCGGCCCCGTCGGCACACGCCCACCACGAGGAGGTACCGCAGTGACCGCATCGTTGATCGCCACGTTCACCCGTCGGGACGAGGCCGCCGGAGCGGCGGACCGCGTCCGGGCCGCGGTGCCGGAGCTCGAGGTGACGGTCGGTGACCAGGAGGACGCGCTGGACGCGATGGTGGTGAACCAGCGGGCCGAGCTCGACTCGGAGATCGCCATGGGCCCCAGCGGCTACTTCAGCGGGCCGATGTTCCGCGGAGGGCTCGTGGGCGCCGTCGTCGGCTTCATCGCCGGAGCGATCCTGGCGATGCCGCTGCTGCTGGTGGTCGACTGGCCCGAGGACGAGCGCGGGGTCTTCGTGATCGGCGTGGCTGTCGCCGGCGGCCTGGCCTGCTCGGTGTGCACGGCGCTCGTCGGCATGGTCCGCCGCGCCCAG
>JAFAFZ010000608.1 GCA_023423215.1 Actinomycetes bacterium | reverse complement strand
CGCCCTGCTCGCACCGCGGCGCCGCGACGAGTCGCCGGGCCGCGCCGCACCCGAGCCGGTGAGCGTGCAGGACCTCTTCGACGACACGGCGAGCCCGGCCGGGACGGAGCCGGTCGCCGAGCCTGTCGCACGCGCCGCTGCACCCGAGCCGGCGACGGCACGCGATGCGGCGACGGCACCCGAGGCTGCGACGGCGACCGCCACGGCGGTGCCGACCGAGGCGGACCTGCCGGTGGCCGACTACGACAGCCTGGCGGCCTCGCAGGTCGTGCCGCGGCTGGCGATGCTGGACCCCGAGGACCTGCGCGCGGTGCAGGCCTACGAGTCGGCGCACCGCCACCGCCAGACCATCCTCAACCGGGTCGCGCAGCTGCTCGAGGCGTGATGGGCGTGCCCGAGGAGGAGCCGATCGAGCACGTGTCCACCCGGGTCGCGACGCCGGCCGACCTGGCCGAGCTGGAGCGCCTGGACGACCTGGCACGCGCGCACCTGGGACCCCACCGCGGCGGCGAGCTCTACCTGCTGCGCGACGCCCGGCCGGTCCCGCCGGGCCCGTCCTTCCTGGACGACCTCGAGGACCCACGCCGGCTGGTCCTCGTGGGCACGATCGACGGTCAGCCCGTCGGGTACGCCATCACCTCGCTCGAGGCGCTGCGCGACGGCTACCTGCTCGCGGACGTGCGAGAGATCTTCGTCGAGTCCGACGCTCGCGACGTCGGTGTCGGTGAGGCGCTCATGGGCCACATCGTGCGCTGGGCGACCGACCAGGGCTGCGACGGCGTCGACGCCCGCGCGCTGCCGGGCGACCGCAGCACGAAGAACTTCTTCGAGACCTTCGGCCTGGTCGCACGTGCGATCACCGTGCACCGGGACCTGCGGGCGACGTGAGCGAGGTCCCGACGCCCCACCTCGAGGTCGCAGCGGTCGTGCAGCGGGGCGACGACCTGCTGCTCGTGCGACGAGGTGCCGGTCCTGCGGCGGGGGAGTGGGACGTGCCCGGGGGCGCCCTCTCGCTCGGCGAGACGATGGCCGAGGCGGTCGTGCGGACCTTCGGCGGCGAGACCGGCCACGCGGACGTCCTGTGCGGTCCCTTCCTCGGCTGGGCCGAGGTCATCGACGACGACGCCCCGGGTCGGCACCGGGTCGTCATGTACTTCACGGCCGTGCTGATGGACACCGAGCCCGCCGGCGACCCCACGGCGGCAGAGGTGGACTGGGTGCCGGTGTGGACCGTGCCCGAGCTGCGCCTGCGAGAGGGCCTCGCCGAGTTCCTGGCCGATCAGGAGCTCATCGACACGGTGGTCTGACGCGAGCGTGCCGCCCGCTCCCGGAGGTCCCGGGAGGGAGCGGCACGTCGACGACCGCGGTCGGGCTCGCCTCAGCGACCCTTCCAGACCGGGGGACGCTTCTCGGCGAAGGCGGTGAGCCCCTCGGAGAAGTCCTCGGTGCCGAACATCTTGATGATGCCGTCGCCCGAGAGCTTCCAGCCGACCTCGTCGGGCTGGTCGGTCGCCTCGAGGACGATCATGCGGCTCTCGCGCACCGCCAGCGGCGCGTTCGCGGTGATCTCGGCGGCGAGGGCCTTGGCGGTCTCGAGGGCCTCGCCCTCCTCGCAGAGGCGGTTGACCCAGCCGAAGTCGTAGGCCCGCTCGGCCGGGAAGTCGAGGCGACCCGTGAGCGCGAGCTCCATGGCGATGTTGCGCGGGATCTTGCGGGGCAGGCGGAACAGGCCGCCGGCGGCGGCGACCAGGTTGCGCTTCACCTCGGGGATGCCCAACACGGCCGTGCGCGAGGCGACGAGCAGGTCCGCGGCCAGCACGAGCTCGGTGCCACCGGCCAGCGCGGGACCGTCGACCGCCGCGATGACGGGCTTGGTGCGCTCACGGGTCACGAAGCCGCCGAAGCCGCCCTTCGCGGTCGACATGCCGCCCGGATCGACCGCCATCTGCTTCAGGTCGGCGCCGGCGCAGAAGATGTAGCCCTTCTCCGTCCTGGCGCCGGTGAGGATGCCGACCCAGACCTCGTCGTCCGCCTCGATCTGGTCGATCGCCGCCTCGATGCCCTGTGCGACCTCGCTGTTGACCGCGTTGCGGGCATCAGGACGATTGATCGTGATGATGCCGACGTTGCCCTGCTTCTCGTAGTCCACGCTCATGTCGCGGAATCTAGCCCAGCGCTTGACCGAGCGGTCTAGTTCCTGGTGCGCGCTACCGTCGCCCCGTGCCGCTGCCCTCCGTGACCGCCCTGATCTTCGACTTCGACGGGACGCTCGTCGACTCCGACGACGCCTTGGTGCAGCCGTTCCTGTCGCTCGGGGTGCCGCAGGACGAGATCAGCTTCGGCCACGCCATCCGCGAGGAGTGCGACCGCCTGGGCCTGTCGATGGACGCCTACGTCGACGCGTACGACGAGCAGGTCGTGCAGCCCTTCCCCGGCGTCGCCGAGGTCGTGCCGCAGCTCGGCCGGTGGGCGATCTGCTCGAACAAGCACCCGCGCTCGGCCTCGGCCGAGCTGCTGCGCCTGGGCTGGCAGCCCGAGCTCGCCGTGTACTCGGACCACTTCGACTGGGAGCACAAGCGCCTGGACCCCGTGCTCGAGGTCATGGGCCTGCAGGCCTCGCAGGTGGCGATGGTCGGGGACAGCGCGGGGGACCTGCGCTGCGCCGAGCAGGTGGGCTGCCCGATGGTGTGGGCGGGTTGGAACCCGCGCGTGGCCGCGGCGGCGCCCGAGGGCGTCGTCCTGCGACACCCCCGGGAGCTGCTCGAGCTGTACTGACCGCTAGGGCTGGGCGTTCGGGTCGTCGTCGACGACGACGGTCTCGACGTCGTCCGCCCCTGCAGCCTCGGACTCGGGCGCAGCCTCGGACTCGGGCGCAGCCTCGGACTCGGACCCAGGCTCGGACTCGGACGCTGCGGCCACGGGCTCGTCGACCTGGGGCTCCGGATCGGGGCTGGGGGCACCTGCGTCGGTGGCCGCCTCGGGCGCGACCTCTGCCGCGGCCACCTCGGCCTCGACGGCCTCGACCGTCTCGGTCGTGTCAGCCGGACCGGTGTCGGCGGCAGCCGTCTCGGTCGTGGTCGTCTCGACGACGTCGGTCGCGACGCCGCCCACCTCGGCCTCGGCCGTGGTGGTCTCGACCTCGGCAGTCGACTCCGATGCGGCGGGCGCCTCGGCGGGGGAGGACGTCCGGCCGCCCCCCTTTCCACCCTCGCCCCGACCGCCACGCTTGGCGTCGCCGCCGCGGCCACGCGCGCCGCCACGGCCCCGCTTCTTGGCCGCCGCAGCGATCTCGGCCGGGTCCAGCCCGAACAGCTCGACGATCCTGGGCAGGCGGTCGCCCACCCGACGCACGGCGTCGAGCAGGGCGGGGGAGGGCTCCTCCGGCCGGCCGGCCGGCTCGACCTGGCCACGCACCGGCGAGAACGCCAGCGCGTCGACCGCGGCGGCCCACAGGTCCTGGTTCACGGTCGGGGTCAGCCCCTCGGAGACCGCCGTGACGAGCCGGCTCGACACCTCGACCGGCAGCGGCGCACCCGCCTTCGGCGGGCGCGAGCTGAGGCGCAGCGCCCGCACGAAGCGGCCACCGTCCAGGTTCGCGGTGATGTCCGCGATCCAGAGCGCCTGCTCCTCCTCGATGCGACGGGTGAGGCCCTCCTGGATCTGGTCCTTCAGCGCCAGCGACTCGGGGTCGCGCACGACGCCGTCGGCAGCGACGATGACCGAGCGCAGGTCGCGCAGGTCCAGCTCGTCCAGGTCGGCCAGCGCGGCGTCGGCGCGGTCACGCCACTCGGCGGCGCGCAGGCCGGGCAGCAGCTGCTCCGCGAGCGCCACGAGCTGGTCGGCGGGGATCTCGGGTCGGTTCTCGGCCTTCGCCTGCTCGTTCTGCTTGGTGATGGCCTCCCGCACGGCGGGCACGCCACCGCGGAGCACCTGCTCGGCGATGGGACGGTGCTCGACGGGCAGGGTGTCCAGGACCGCGGCGCGGTGCTGGCGGCCGGGGCGCAGGCGCTTCGGCTTCGGGCGCTCGGGCACCGGGTCGGGGCGCGGTCCGCGGGGACGGTCGCCCCCCGGTCGATCACCACGGCTGCGGTCCCGGTCGCGGCCACCCCGGTCGCCACGAGGACCACGGTCGTCCCGGTCGCCACGCTCACGGCGACCACCACGACGGTCGCCGTCGCGGCCACGACCACGCTTCTCGACGAGCTGGGTGGTCACGAGCGGCTCGTCCTGGCGGGTGCCGACGACGGTCAGGGTCTCGGGTTCCTTGCGGGCCGCCTTGGGCGGCAGGACGCTGAGGATCTCGATGCCGTCGATGGCGAACTCGGCGTCCGCCCGCACCACGTCGCCGACCTTGGCGCCGGCGGGCAGCACGGATCCGGCCAGCTCGCCCTTGGGCTGCTTGGCACCGGCTGCCCTCCACGTCCACACCCCGTCGGGGCGCTCGCTGGTCAGTTCGATCTCTAGGCGACGAGACATAGGGCCCCAACCTACCCGTGGTGCACGCGCCGCCGACAAACGGTTGGAGCCGGCCACCCGGGCGGCCCGAGCGGGCTAGAAAGAGAACGCGTTCTCGTTTCCTGCCGGCCCCGGATCCGGGGGCTGGCGGGCGTCGGGGACGCACGCGAGACGACGACAGGGGGACCGATGGACGACGTGAGCACGAGCACCGCGGGTGCAGCGGCGGGCGGCACCGACGACGTGAGCACGAGCACCGACGGGGGAGCCGCAGCCGGCGCAGCCTGGGGCGCGACACTGCGGACGATCATCGTCACGGGCGTCACGGGGCAGGTCGCCGAGACGGTCGCCACCCGCCTGGCGCAGGACCACGAGGTGATCGGCCTGGCCCGCTTCACCGACGACGCCGCGCGTGGCCGACTCGAGGAGGCGGGGGTGCGCTGCGTGGGCGTCGACCTCGTCGGGGCCGACTTCTCCGACGTGCCCACGGGCGTCGACGCGGTGCTCAACTTCGCGGTCGTCAAGACCCAGCGCTGGGACCTGGACCTGCGTGCCAACGCCGAGGGCCCCGGGCTGCTGATGGCGCACGTGCGTCCGACGGCGTTCCTGCACTGCTCGTCCACCGGCGTCTACGACCCGGCCGGCCCGACCCGGCTGGACGAGACGGCGCCCCTGGGCGACAACCACCGGCCGATCATGCCGACCTACTCGATCGCCAAGATCGCGGCCGAGGAGGTGGTGCGCACGATGTGCCGCCACCTGGCGATCCCGACGACGATCGCCCGGCTGAACGTGCCCTACGGCGTCGGACCCGACGGGTCGCCGCGGGGTTGGCCGGCGTTCCACCTGGCGATGATGGAGGCGGGCATGCCGATCCCCGTCGACGCGGACCGTCCGAACCTGTTCAACCCGATCGACCTCGAGGACATCGCCGCGACGGTCCCGGCGCTGGTGGCGGCGGCGACGGTGCCGGCCACCATCACCAACTGGGGTGGGGTGGAGCAGGTCTCGCTCGAGCAGTGGTGCGAGTTCCTCGCCGAGCGCTGCGGGCTCCAGGTGGCCTTCGAGGAGACGGCCGCCACCATCGGCGGCGTCACCATCGACACGAGCCGCATGGAGGCGATCTGCGGGCCGACGTCGGTCGGCTGGGCGGACGGCTTCGCGCGGCTCGCGGACGCCCACCTCGCCCAGCGCTGAGGCCGCCGCCAGGC
>JAFAFZ010000507.1 GCA_023423215.1 Actinomycetes bacterium | reverse complement strand
CGGCCCGGGCGGCGTCGGGAAGTCCACGCTGGCCCGTGCCGTGGCCTCGGAGCTGTCCGGCTCGTTCGGCGACGGGGTGCTCGTCGTCGACCTCTCCTCGGTCGAGGGCGACGTGCTCTCCGCGGTCGCGAGCGCGACCGACGTGGTGCACCGCGCCGCCCAGCCGGCGGCGACCGTCCGCACCCTGGCGGCGCTGGGCTCGCTGCTGGTCCTGGACGGGTGCGAGCACGTGATCGACGAAGCGGCGGAGCTGGTGTCGCAGCTGCACTCGACCGATCGGCCCCGGATCCGGGTGCTGGCCACGAGCCAGGTCCAGCTGGGCTGCCCGCAGGAGGTGGTGGTCGAGCTCCGACCGCTCGCCACCGCCGACGCTGTGGCGCTGTTCGAGGTCCGGGCCGACGCCGCACGGTCGGGATGGGGCGACGGCGTCGACGGAGCGCGGGTGCGGCAGCTGGTGGACCGGCTCGACCGCCTGCCGCTGACGATCGAGATGGCCGCGTCGCGGCTGCGGGCCATGTCGTTCGCCGAGCTCGAGGGCGCGGTCGGCGACCGCGAGGTGTTCGCGGCCATGTCCCACCGCTCACCGCACCGGCGCCACCGGACGGTCCGTTCGCTGGTCGAGTGGTCCGTGGACCTGCTCGACCCGGCGCTGCGCGAGGCGCTGGTCCAGCTCTCGGTGTTCGCGGGACCGGTCACGGCGGCCGAGGCGGCCGAGGTGCTGGGATCGCGGGCCACACCTGCGCTGGTCGAGCTGGCCGAACGATCGCTCGTCGCCGTCGAGCTGGACCGACCCGCGACCAGGTACCGCCTGCTCGACACCGTGCGGTCGGTCGCCTCGTCCTGGCGGGCCGAGGGCGGGTCGGTCGAGCTGCGGGCGCGACATGCGGCGGCGCTGGCCCGCCTGGCCCACGGGATCGACGCGCAGCTCCGCGGTCCGGACGAGGGCACGGCAAGGGTGCGGCTGACGGGCTCGATCGACGACCTCCGGGTCGCGCACGGCTGGGCACGCGCGAACGATCCCGAGCTCGCGGAGCGGCTGGCGGCCTCGCTGTGCCTGGCGTCGTACTCCTGGCTGTGGCACGAGCCGGGTGAGTGGAGCGCCGCGCTGGTCGACAGCGGGCCAGAGCGGGACGTCGCCTCGTTCCCGGCGAGCTGGCTGCTCGTCGCCGCGAACGCGGCGCACGGCGGCGACCTGGACCGTGCGGGCGACCTCGCCGAGCGCGTCCTGGCCGGCGACCCTCCGGAGCGTGAGCGCGGCACGGCGCTCGAGATCCTGTGCGACGTCACGATGTACCGGGGCGAGCTCGAGCAGTGCGGTCGCCACGCCGTGGCACTCGCCGAGGTCGGTGCCGCTGCGGGCGACGCGCACATGACCGACCTGGCCGCCGCGAGCGACTCGCTCCGGCGCACCTACCAGGGCCGGCCGGAGGCCGGACTGGAGCGCCTGACCAGGTCCGCCCCGCCTGCCACGCCGACCGGGACGGCCTGGTTCGACTACGCGCGGGGTGAGGCGCACTCCGCCCTCGGCGAGCACGAGCCGGCGGTCGCTGCGTACCGCTCGGCCGGCGACCTCGGCCGGTCGGTCGACAACCCCTTCATCGCCACGGTCGCCGCCATCTCCCTGGGTGCCGAGCTGTGCCGCGCCGGCGACCTTCCGGCCTCGTTCGCCGCGTTCGACCAGTGCTTCCAGCTCATCCGTCGGCACGGCAACACCGTCCATGCGCTGCCTGCGGTCCGCAACGTCGTCGCCCTGCTCGACCGGACCGGTGACACCGCCGAGGCGCTCCTCCTCGCCGCGGCCGTGACCGACGGCGCGCTCCGGGCGAGCTACGGCACCGAGGCGGACGCGCTCGCCGACCTGATCGCCACGGCGGACCTGTCCGGCCCGGTCGCGGACGACCTGCGGGCCCGGGGCCGGGCGTTGGGACTCGAAGGTGCGGTGCGCCTGGCGACGACCCTGGTCGGTCGACGGCACGCCTGAGATCGAAGGCCCTCGCCGCGCGTCCTCAGGCAGTCCTCAGACCATCCCCAAGCCCCTGCGCGCGCGACCGTGGTCTGCTCGTCCCATGGACACCACCGACACCCCACTGCGGCCGGCCGCCTGGCCCGCCGACGACACCACGATCGTCACCGACGGCGGCCTCGAGACGTGGTTGATGTTCCACCGGGGCATCGACCTCCCCGCCTTCGCCGCCTACCCGCTCGCCAGCGACGAGGCGGGTCGCAGGCTGCTCGTCGACTACTACCGCCGCTACCTCTCGATCGCCGCCGACACCCGCTCGGCGGTGCTGCTCGAGACGCCCACGTGGCGCGCGAACCCCGACTGGGGCCGGGAGCTCGGCCACGACCCGGAGACGCTCGAGACGATGCTCACCGCCGCGGTCCGGGTGGTCCTCGACCTGAGGGGGGAGTGGGTCGGCCCGCAGCCGCTCCTCGTCAGCGGCGCGGTCGGACCCCGGGGCGACGGCTACGTGGCCGACACCGCGATGACCGTGGACGAGGCCGCCGGCTACCACTCGTTCCAGGTCGAGCGGATGACGGCCGACGGCGTCGATCTGGTCACGGCGCTCACCATCGGCGACGTCGCCGAGGCGGCGGGCTTCGCATTGGCAGCACGGCGCGCCGGCGTCCCCTCGGTCGTGTCGTTCACCGTCGAGACGGACGGCCGCCTGCCCTCGGGGACGCTGCTCGGCGAGGCGATCGACCGCACCGACGAGCTGACCGACGGCGCACCGATGCACTACATGGTGAACTGCGCGCACCCCACGCACTTCGCCTCGCTGCTCGACGGATCGCCCTCGTGGACGGACCGCATCGGTGGCGTGCGGGCGAACGCCTCGATGCGCTCCCACGCCGAGCTCGACGAGATGGACCACCTCGACGAGGGCGATGCCGCCGACCTCGCGGAGCGCTACCAGGGCCTGCTGCGGAACCTGCCCGCCGCTCGCGTCCTGGGTGGGTGCTGCGGGACCGACGAACGCCACGTCGGCGCCATCGTGCAGGCGTGCCGGGTCGGCTGACCAGCCGCCGAGCGGGGATGCACTTTCCTCGACGTGCTCGTTGCCAGGAGCACTACCGTGGGCCCATGGTGCTCGAGGTCGTCGCATGACGAAGCCGGGTGGCAGCCACCGCCGGCGTCCCGCCTCCGAGCGGGACACCTCGTGGACGTGGGCGCCCCCGGCTCGCACCGATCGGC
>JAFAFZ010000276.1 GCA_023423215.1 Actinomycetes bacterium | reverse complement strand
GTCGTGAGCTCAGGCCGCGGCCGGGCCCCGGCGCTCGGGGGCGGGCTCGACCGCCAGACCGAGCGTGGCCGCCAGCAGCCGGGCGGCCGCGTGCTTCTCGAGCGGCTCCTTGCCGTTGCCCCACTTGGGCGACTGCACGCAGCTGGGGCACCCCTCGGCGCAGCCGCAGGATCGCAGCACCTCGAACGTGGCGGCCAGGTGTCGATCAGCGACCCCGAAGGCCAGCTCGGCGATGCCTGCGCCGCCCGGGTAGGCGTCGTGCACGACGACGGTGGGTCGGCCGGTCTCGGGCAGCCACACCGTCGACACGCCACCGACGTCCCAGCGGTCGCAGATGGTGAACAGCGGCAGGATGCCGATCGCTGCGTGCTCGGCGGCGTGCAGTGCACCCGGCAGCTCGGCCGCGGTCACCTCTGCGCGCTCGACCAGCGAGGGGTCGAACGTGTACCAGACCGCACGGGTCGCCAGCTCGGTGGGCGGCAGGTCCAGCTCGAACCGGGCGACGACGTCGTGGCCGGCGGCGCGCCGCACCTGGTAGCCGGTCACCTGCGTGGTGACCCGGACCGAACCGACGCGCAGGACCGACTCGCCGACCGTGCGCTCGTCGTCGGCGCGGAGCAGCTCGATGCTCGTGTCGGTGCGGGCCTGGGTGTACACGTCGCCCCGGGACGGCTCGACGACGGCGACCAGGCCGTCGGGGTCCATGCTGCTGACCCGCCACGCCTTGCCCTGGTGCAGGTAGATGGCACCCTCGTGCACGACCTGGTGGGCGCGGGCCTCGTCGACGGTGCCGATCGTGCGGTCCTCGGCGTCGACGATGCGGAACTCGCCCCGCGAGGCGGAGCGCAGGCCGATGGTCGGTGCCGGGGTGCCACGGCCGGACCACACCGCCGCGGGACCCGAGCGCTGGCGTCGCACCGTGGCGCGGTCCTCCAGGACCAGCTGGCGGATGCCCTCGTCGAGCTGCTCGGGCCAGAAGTCCCCGTCGCCGCGGCGCAGCGGCAGCTCGTGGGCTGCGCAGCCGAGGTGCGGTACGAAGACGTAGGGGTTGTCCAGGTTGACCACCGCCGGCTCGGGCGCTCGTGCGAAGAGCTCGGCGGGGTGGCGCATCATCCACTGGTCGAGCTGGTTCTCGCCGGCGACGACCACCGCCAGCGACGGGTCCTGCGAACGGCCGCTGCGGCCGACCTGCTGCCAGAACGAGGCGATCGTGCCGGGGTACCCGCAGAGCACGACGGCGTCCAGCCCGCCGATGTCCACGCCCAGCTCGAGCGCGTTCGTCGCGACGACGCCGGCCAGGCGGCCGCTGAACAGCTCGGACTCGATCTCCCGGCGCTCCTCGGGCAGGTAGCCCGCCCGGTACGAGCGCACCCGGCCGGCCCACTCGGACGGCACGATGCGACGGATGTCCGACGCGACGAGCTCGGTCGAGCGACGGGAGCTGCAGAAGACCAGGGTCCGCAAGCCGGCCCGGATCAGGCGGGAGGCGACGAGGGCCGCCTCGGCGTTCGCCGACCACCGGCTGCCGTCGCCCGCCTCGGCCGGGTTCCACAGCACGATGCTGCGATCGCCGCGGGGCGCGCCGTCCGCCAGGACCGCCTGCACCGGCCGGCCGCACAGCTCGGCGGCCAGCTCGGCCGGCGCGCCGATGGTGGCCGAGGTGAACACGAACGTCGGCTCGGTGCCGCCGTAGTGGCGCACGAGGCGGCGCAGCCGTCGCAGCAGCTGGGCGACGTGGGTCCCGAACACCCCGCGCAGCGTGTGCAGCTCGTCGACGACGACGTAGCGCAGGCGGTGCAGGAAGGTCGCCCAGCGGCGGTGGTTCGTCAGGATCGACTGGTGGAGCATCTCCGGGTTGGTGAGCAGCACGTCCGCGTGCTCGCGCACCCAGACGCGCTCCTCGGGGGTGCAGTCGCCGTCGAAGGTCGCCGGCGTCATGCCCGGCAGCTCCCACGAGGTCAGCGACTGGAGCTGGTCCTGGGCGAGCGCCTTGGTGGGGAACAGCAGCAGCGAGGTGCCACCCGCCAGCGCCGCCTCGGCCAGGGGGACCTGGTAGCAGAGCGACTTGCCCGAGGCGGTGCCGCTGGACAGCGCGACCGAGGTCCCGGAGCGGGCCAGGTCGATCGCCTCGACCTGGTGCGCCCAGAGCTGCGCGTGGGGCAGGCGCGCCTGGAGCGCGTCGGGCAGGGGCGTGGCCAGCGTGGCCGTGCGGGGCGCCGCGCCGCGGACCTGCTGCACGTGCACGACCCGTTCGTCGTCGTCCGCGCGCAGGTCGTCGAGCACCTCCTGGATGCGCTCGGCCAGCGGCAGCGGTGCGCGCCCGTCCGCCCCGGCGGCGGTCGTGTCCGCACGGGGTGGGGTGTCGGTCGGGTGCGCGGTGCCCGGAGCGGGTGCCAGATCGGTCATCCGGGCCCCAACGCTACGGGACCGCGCCGACAGTCTCCCGGCACGTGGACCGGCCCTAACCTGCGCGCCGTGCTCTTCGACGTGCGCACCTTCGATCGGGACGGGTGGACCGTCGTCAGCGTGGTCGGCGAGATCGACCTCGCCACGATGCCGGCGTTGCGCCAGCAGCTCGCCGCGGTCACCGGGACGAGGATCGCCCTCGACCTGTCCGGCGTCGACCACGTCGACCCGGTCACCTTCGGCGTGCTGATCGCCGCGGCGCTGGGCGCCCGCCGTCGTGGCGCCGAGTTCCAGGTGCGGTGCCCGCCCGGACGACCCCGGGACCTGCTGGCCGAGACGGAGCTCGACCGCATCCTCACCGTCGTCGATCCCACCTGACCCCGGCGACGCGGGAGCGGACCCTGCGGCGAAGCGGGTGCGGAAGCGCACGCCGGGGCGTGCCCGACCGCACCCGGTTCAGGTGCTCAGTCGGCGTAGCGGGCGAGCTCGGTGCGGGCGACCTGGCGACGGTGCACCTCGTCCGGGCCGTCGGCGAAGCGCAGCGTGCGCAACCCCGCGTACATGCGGGCGAGCGGGAAGTCGTCCGAGACGCCGCCGCCGCCGTGGGCCTGGATGGCCCGGTCGACGACCCGCAGCGCCATGTTCGGCGCCACGACCTTGATCGCGGAGATCTCGATCGCGGCGCCCTTCGCGCCGACGGTGTCCATCAGGTAGGCCGCCTTCAGCGTCAGCAGCCGGGCCTGCTCGATCTCCATCCGGGAGTCCGCGATCCACTCGCGGACCACGCCCAGGTTCGAGATGGGACCGCCGAACGCCACACGCTGCGTGACCCGGCGGCACATCAGCTCGAGCGCACGTTCGGCCACGCCGATGCAGCGCATGCAGTGGTGGATGCGACCGGGCCCGAGGCGGGCCTGGGCGATGGCGAAGCCGCCGCCCTCCTGGCCGATCAGGTTGGACGCCGGCACGCGCACGTCCTCGAAGCGCAGCTCGGCGTGGCCCTCTCGGTCCTGGTAGCCGAACACCGGCAGGTCGCGCACCTTGGTCACGCCGGGGGTGTCGAAGGGCACGAGGATCATCGACTGCTGGAGGTGCTTGGGCGCCCCGGGGTCGGTCTTGCCCATGACGATCATGACCTTGCAGCGGTCGGAGGCGGCGCCCGAGATCCACCACTTGCGGCCGTTCAGGACGTACTCGTCGCCGTCACGCTCGATGCTCAGCTGGATGTTCGTCGCGTCCGACGACGCCACGTCCGGCTCGGTCATGGCGAACGCAGAGCGGATCTCGCCGTTCAGGAGCGGGATCAGCCACTCCTCCTGCTGCTCCGGCGTGCCGAACAGCGTCAGCACCTCCATGTTCCCCGTGTCGGGGGCGGCGCAGTTCATCGCCTCGGGCGCCAGGTGCATCGAGCGGCCGGAGATCTCGGCCAGGTGCGCGTAGTCCAGGTTGCTGACCGGGTCCGGCGTCCACTCGGTCGCATGCGGCATGAACAGGTTCCACAGCCCACGCTCGCGGGCCTCGGCCTTGAGGTCCTCGACGATCCGGGGGTGCCCGTGCGGGTCGCCCAGCGCCGCCATCTGCTCCTCGTAGACGGGCTCGGCGGGGTAGATCTTCGCCTCCATGAACTCGAGCAGCTGCCGCTGCAGGTCGAGGCCGCGCTCACTGGGTTCGAAGCTCATGGCGACGAACCTACCGCCCCGACCGAGGGCCGACCCCGGCGTCCCCGCCCCGTCCGGACGGCCCCGTCCACCGGCCCGAGGACGGGCGGCGCGCCCCGGTCGTCCGCCGCACGGGTGTTTGACATCCGTCCGGCGGCTCCGTTAGCTGTCACTCGTGGGCAGCCCCCTTGTCATCGTCGAGTCGCCCGCCAAGGCGCGCACCATCGCGCGCTACCTCGGCGACGACTACCAGGTCGAGTCGTCGATCGGTCACATCCGGGACCTGCCGCGCAACGCCGCTGACGTCCCCAAGGAGTACAAGGGCGAGGCGTGGGCCCGGCTGGGGGTGGACACCGACAACCACTTCAAGCCGCTCTACATCGTCAGCCCCGAGAAGAAGGACCACGTCCGGCACCTGAAGCAGCTGCTCAAGGACGCCGACGAGCTCTACCTCGCGACGGATGAGGATCGTGAGGGCGAGGCCATCGCGTGGCACCTGCTCGAGGTGCTGAACCCCAAGGTGCCGGTCAAGCGCATGGTCTTCCACGAGATCACGCCGCAGGCGATCCGCCACGCGATCGACAACCCGCGCGAGCTCGACCGCCGCCTGGTCGACGCGCAGGAGGCCCGCCGCATCCTCGACCGCCTCTACGGCTACGAGGTCTCGCCCGTCCTGTGGAAGAAGGTCATGCCGCGGCTGTCCGCCGGGCGCGTGCAGTCCGTCGCCACCCGGGTGGTCGTGCAGCGCGAACGCGAGCGCATGGCGTTCCGTGCCGCGACGTGGTGGGACCTGTCGGCCACCTTCCGCCACACCGAGCCGTCGAAGGACCAGACGCAGTTCCCCGGCACGCTCGTGGAGCTCGCCGGCGAGCGCCTGGCGACCGGCAAGGACTTCGGCCAGGACGGAGCGCTGTCCGCGTCCGCGAAGGGCGTCGTGCTGCTCGACGAGGCGACCGCCACCGCGGTGCGCGACGGGCTGGCCGATCGGCCCGTCACGGTGCGCTCGGTCGAGCGCAAGCCGTACACCCGCAAGCCGGCCCCACCGTTCATGACCTCGACCCTCCAGCAGGAGGCCGGTCGCAAGCTGCGCATGTCCTCGGCGCAGACGATGTCCACCGCGCAGCGCCTGTACGAGAACGGCTACATCACCTACATGCGCACCGACTCGACGACCCTGTCGGAGACGGCGCTGAACGCGGCCCGCAGCCAGATCCTGGAGAAGTACGGCAAGGACTACCTGCCGGACGGCCCGCGGCTCTACCAGAACAAGGTGAAGAACGCGCAGGAGGCGCACGAGGCGATCCGCCCCGCCGGCGACACGTTCCGCACCCCGGACGAGGTGGCCTCGTCGCTCACCTCGTCAGAGCAGCGCCTCTACGAGCTCATCTGGCAGCGCACCGTCGCCTCGCAGATGAACGACGCTCGCGGCGAGTCGGTCCAGGTCCGCCTGGCCGCGACCACCACCGACGACCGAGCGGCCGTCTTCGCCGCCTCCGGCCGCACCATCCAGTTCCCCGGGTTCCTCCGGGCGTACGTCGAGGGTTCGGACGACCCGGACGAGGCGCTCGAGGACCAGGAGCGCGTGCTGCCCGAGATGGGCGAGGGCGACGCGATCACGGCCGACGCGCTCGACGCGAACGCCCACGAGACGCAGCCGCCGGCCCGCTTCACCGAGGCCTCGCTGGTCAAGCGCCTGGAAGAGCTGGGCGTCGGCCGTCCGTCGACCTACGCGTCGATCATCTCGACCATCCAAGACCGCGGCTACGTCTGGAAGAAGGGCTCGGCGCTCGTCCCGAGCTTCACGGCGTTCGCGGTCATCACGCTGCTCGAGCAGCACTTCCCGTCGCTGGTGGACTACGCGTTCACCGCGCGCATGGAGGAGGAGCTCGACGACATCGCATCGGGCGGCGCGGACATGGAGCCGTGGCTCGCCCGCTTCTACTTCGGCGTGCAGACCACCACCGGCGAGAAGGACGGCCTCGGCCTGAAGCACCTCGTCGAGGGCAACCTGGGCGAGATCGACGCGCGTGAGGTCAACTCGATCCCGCTCGGCGTGGGCCCCGACGGGGTGAAGATCGTGGCCCGCGTCGGTCGCTACGGCCCGTACCTCGAGCGCGGCGAGGGCGACGCCAACCAGCGCGCCAGCGTGCCCGACGACATCCCGCCGGACGAGCTGACCGTCGAGCGTGCGATCGAGCTGCTCGAGGCACCCTCGGGCGACCGCGTGCTGGGCCAGCATCCCGAGACCGGCCTGGACGTGCAGCTGAAGGCGGGCCGCTTCGGTCCGTACGTGCAGGAGGGCGAGCACGACGACGCGACCGGCATGAAGCCGCGCACCGCCAGCCTGTTCAAGGACATGGACCCGGCGACGGTCACGCTCGACGAGGTGCTGCCCCTGCTGGCGCTTCCCCGGGACGTCGGCATCGACCCGTCCGACGGCGAGATGATCCAGTCGCTGAACGGCAAGTTCGGCCCGTACCTCAAGAAGGGCACGGACAGCCGCTCGATCGAGACCGAGGCGCAGATCCTGACGATCACGCTCGACGAGGCGCTGAAGGTCTTCGCCGAGCCGAAGCGCCGTCGGGGCCAGGCGGCACCCAAGGGCCCGCTGCGCGAGATGGGCAACGACCCCGACACCGACAAGCCGATCGTCGTGAAGGACGGCCGGTTCGGTCCGTACGTGACCGACGGCGAGACCAACGCCAGCCTGCGCAAGGGCGACACGGTCGAGGAGCTCACGATGGAGCGGGCACTGGAGCTGCTCGAGATCCGCCGCGCCGCCGGACCGTCCAAGAAGAAGAAGGCGCCCGCCAAGAAGAAGGCCGCTGCGAAGAAGAAGTCGCCGGCGAAGAAGAAGGCCCCGGCCAAGAAGGGCGCCGCCAAGAAGCCGGCGGCGAAGAAGGCGGGTGCCGCGACGACGCCGGTGAAGGTCGCGGCCGCGGCCGACGGTGCAGGGGCGGAGCCGTCCGACGGTGAGTGACGCCGCAGGGGCCGCTGCTGCGGTACCTGCCGTCGGTCGCATCGAGCGCTGGTTCGGGAGCCGCGAGTTCTTCGCGCTCTTCAACGTGCAGCTGGTCTCCGCGATCGGCGACTGGGTGGGGTTCTTCGCCATCACGTCGCTGGCCGCGGCGATCTCGTCCCAGCCCGAGGCGGCGATCGCGCTCGTCACCACCGCCCGCATCGCGCCCGGCATCCTCTTCACGCCGTTCGTCGGCGTGCTCGTCGACCGGTTCAACCGCAAGACGGTGATGATCGTGTCGGACCTCGTGCGCGCCGGCGTCTTCCTGCTGCTGCCGCTCGTGCGCACCGTGCCCGGACTGATCTTCGCCAGCCTGATCCTCGAGGTGTTCACGATGATGTGGTCGCCCGCGAAGGAGGCGACGACGCCCGAGCTGGTGCCGCCGGAGAAGCTGACGAACGCGAACTCGCTCGGCCTGGTCGCGGCCTACGCGACGATGCCGGTCGCCGGCCCGATCAACTTCGCACTCGGCTCGCTCAACACCCGCCTCGTCGAGCTCGGGTTCCTGGGCTTCCTCGGGTTCTCGGTCGCGTCCGGCGGCGTGCAGACGCTCGCCTTCTACTTCAACGCGCTGAGCTTCCTGATCGCCGCGCTCATCCTCTGGAAGTGGGTCTTCCCCGGCATGGACGCGCACGCCCGGCCGCGCGAGGTCGAGCAGGCAGCCGCAGCGGAGCGCGACCCGGTGCAGGAGGAGCGCTCCCGCCTGCGCCGCACCTGGGACGAGATCCGAGAGGGCTGGGAGTTCATCTTCGTCAACCCCGTGGTGCGCTCGGTCAACATCGGTCTGGCGACCGGCCTGATCGGCGGTGCGATGCTCGTGCCGCTCGGCCCGACGTTCGCCCGCTACGTGGTCGGCAACGCCAACACCTTCCCGCTGTTCATCACCGCGCTGGGCTTCGGGGTCGCCGCGGGCGTCGTGCTGCTGTCGATGCTCCAGAAGCGGCTGCCGAAGGAGCAGATCTTCGTGCTGCTCGTCTTCGGCTGCGGGATCTCGCTCTTCGTCGGCGTGTCGTTCGCGAGCTTCTGGCTCGCTGCCGTCGGCATCTTCTTCCTGGGCCTGTGCGCGGGGTCGGTGTACGTGCTCGGGTTCACCCTGCTGCAGGAGCACACCGAGGACGAGCTGCGCGGCCGCATCTTCGCGACCCTCCTGACGGTCGTCCGCCTGTGCGTACTGCTCGCGCTGGTCCTCGGGCCCTTCCTGGCGACGGTGTTCAACGGCTTCGCACGCGCCGCGACCGGCGACCCCGAACCCGAGGTCCCGACCGTCTCGGCGTTCGGGTTCGACCTGGCGATCCCTGGCGTGCGCCTCACGCTGTGGCTGGCGGCGCTGATCATCATCGGCGCCGGCTTCCTCTCGGCCCGGTCGATGCGCCTCGGCCTGGACGGGCTGCGCGACGCGATCGGCGCCGGCGCCTCGCTCGAGGCCTCCCGGGCGAACCACCCCACGGCGCTCGACGTGCCACCGCACGAGCGACCGCTCCTGCCGCCGCCCTACCG
>JAFAFZ010000272.1 GCA_023423215.1 Actinomycetes bacterium | reverse complement strand
CCCCATGTCCGACCTGAACCCCGTCGATCCCGACGCCCCCACCGAACCGCCCCGTGCGCACGCGACGATCGTGTACCTCGGCCCGGTGGCGCCGCACTGGGACATCCGGTCGGACTTCGGTGACCAGCAGATCATCAACAGCTTCCGCACCCGAGTGAACGCCCGCCTGATGCTCCTGCCGCCGCACGACCCGCAGTTCCGTCCCAACAAGGAGCGCGTCAACCGCGACGCCGAGCGAGAGCTCATCCTGTTGGACTGGGACCTCGGCGACGACGCCTACGCCAACCGCTGAGCGACGCCACCGGCGGACCGCTCGCGGTGCGGTCGAGTTCGCCGTGAGTTCACCCGGGCACCACCGTGCCCGCGGAGCTGGTCGGTAGGCTCGCGCCATGTCCGCAGAGGTCGAGGAAGCCCTCGTCGACGATGGTCCGTACCTCAACCGGGAGCTGTCCTGGCTGGCCTTCAACGGCCGTGTGCTCGCACTCGCCGAGGACCCGGGCACGCCGCTGCTCGAGCGCGTCAAGTTCCTGGCGATCTTCAGCCAGAACCTGGACGAGTTCTTCCAGGTCCGCGTCGCCGGCCTGAAGGACCGCATCGCCGCGGGCGTCAGCCGCCGCAGCGCGGACGGCCGCACGGCGACCGAGCAGCTCGAGGCCGTGCTCCGCACCGCTCGCGACCTGGCGGCGCGTGCGGACGAGATCTTCCTCGGTCCCGTGTGCTCGGGCCTGGCCGACAGCGGCATGCGCTTCTCGACCTGGGCGCAGCTCGACGAGGACGACCGCAAGTGGCTCACCGACGAGTTCCACCGGCGCATCTTCCCGGTGCTGACGCCGCTCGCGGTCGATCCGGGCCACCCGTTCCCGTACATCTCGACGCTGTCGCTGAACCTGGGCGTCATCGTGAAGGACCCGGCGCGCGGCGCCCGCAGGTTCGCCCGGGTGAAGGTGCCGTCGCTGCTGCCGCGCTTCGTGGTCATGCCCGACGGCGAGCGCTTCGTGGCCCTCGAGCAGGTCATCGCCGCGCACATGGACGACCTGTTCCCCGGCATGGAGGTCGAGGACAGCGTCGCCTTCCGCGTGACCCGCAACGCGGACCTGACGGTCGAGGACGAAGAGGCGGACGACCTGCTCGCCGCGATCGAGATGGAGCTGCGCCGCCGTCGCTTCGGCAAGGCGGTCCGCCTCGAGGTCGAGGACGACATCTCGGCCGAATCGCTCGAGCTGATCCGCGAGGAGCTCGAGCTCAGCGACGACGACGTGGTCGCCCACTCCGCCCCGGTCGACCTGGGCGGGCTGTTCGCCGTGTACGACGTCGACCGTCCGGAGCTCAAGTACCCGGACTTCGTGCCGGTCACCCAGCGCCGCCTCAACTTCGAGGAGGACGACGAGGCGCCGGACATCTTCGGCGTGATCGCCGAGGGCGACGTGCTGCTGCACCACCCCTACGACAGCTTCGTGTCGTCGGTCGAGGAGTTCATCCGCCAGGCGGCGATGGACCCGAAGGTGCTCACGATCAAGCTGACGCTCTACCGGACCTCGGGTGACAGCCCGATCGTCGCATCGCTGATCCGCGCGGCCGAGCAGGGCAAGCAGGTCGCCGCGCTCGTCGAGCTCAAGGCGCGCTTCGACGAGGAGCGCAACATCGAGTGGGCACGACGCCTGGAGCAGGCCGGGGTGCACGTGGTCTACGGCCTCGTCGGTCTGAAGACCCACACCAAGACCTGCCTGGTGGTGCGCGAGGAGGGCGACGGCGTGCGGCGCTACTGCCACATCGGCACGGGCAACTACAACTCGAAGACCGCTCGCCTGTACGAGGACCTGGGCCTGCTGACCGCGGACGCCGAGATCGGCGCGGACCTCAGCCAGCTCTTCAACTACCTGACCGGCTACGCCCGCAACGTCGAGTACCAGAAGCTGCTCGTCGCCCCGCACTCGCTGCGCCCGGGACTGATCGAGCTGATCCGCAACGAGCGCCGTGCCGCGCCGGGCACGGGCCACATCGTGATGAAGATGAACAGCCTCGTGGACGCCGAGCTGATCGACGAGCTGTACGCGGCGTCGGCGGACGGCGTCCGCATCCAGCTGGTCGTGCGCGGCATCTGCTGCCTGCGCCCCCAGGTGCCGGGTCGCTCCGAGAACATCACGGTCCGCAGCATCGTGGGCCGCTACCTCGAGCACTCCCGGGTGTACCGGTTCGCGAACGGCCGCGGCCCCGGCGAGCCGGTGCACCACATCGGTTCCGCCGACCTCATGCCCCGGAACCTGGACCGCCGGGTCGAGGCGGTCGTCCCGGTCGAGGATCCTGACTTGGCGGCCCGGCTCGATCGCATGCTCGAGGTCAACCTGGCCGACGACACGCTGGCGTGGACCCTCGTCGACGACGAGTGGCGACGGGTGACCCGCCACGGCACCGTCGAGACCCACCTCGAGCTGCAGCGCATCGCGCTCGAGCGCTCCTCGGTCGAGCTCCGGTGAGCCGCGCCGGCGCCGGCGAGCGGCCGCAGGGCAAGGACCGTCGCGGCAGGAAGGTGGCCGCGGCCGGCGGCGCCGTGTGGCGC
>JAFAFZ010000372.1 GCA_023423215.1 Actinomycetes bacterium | reverse complement strand
GTGCCGGTCTTGCCCGCCATCAGCATCGCCTTGTCGACGATGCGCGAGCGGTAGGCGGTGCCCTCGTTCGACACTGCGTACATGCCGTCGCGCACCGCCTTGAGATGCCGGGGGTCGATCGGCAGCTCGGCGGGGGTCTCGACCGGCTCGGCGACGCCGCCGCGCCGACCCGCGACGGGCACCACCGGCGCCGCCAGCTCCAGGTCGATCTGGACGATCAGCCCGGCCGCGCCGGCGGTCAGGTCGAGGGCGTTCGAATCCACCGGCGCGGGACCGAGCCGCACGATCGAGTCACGACGGAACAACGTCGGCTCGGCCAGGGCCATCGGATCCACCAACGTCAGCCCGGCCGGCACGAACACCACGAAGCGCTGCGCCAGGCGCACCAGCACCCGGTAGCCCCACCAGGCGGTGCCGAGCCCCACCACGAGCGAGACCGCGCCGACGGCCCACTGCTCGGCGGCCAGCAGACCGATGCCCATCAGCAGCGGGGCGACGGTGAGCACCCAGACGCCCTGGAGCGGGCCGAGCAGCAGCACGGCGGGGGGCCGCAGCGCCATGCGCCGCTCGTCGCCGTAGGACGGGCCGTCCACGAAGTCGCCGCCGACGTCCGCCGTCATGGCCGACGCCGCGACCACCGCGGCCGTCGCCAGACCGACCCAGCCGAGCGCCGTGGGCGCGTCGACCACCGCGGCCGTCACGCCGGCGATCACCGGCAGTGGCGCCACGATGCGCAGCACGGTCAGGGTCACCGGACGCAGGATCAGCGAGCTCACCATGCCCGCCGTCCACACCGCCCAGGCGGTCGCGGCGGCGGTCGTGGCGACCGCGGAGCTGCGCCCGGCCAGGGCGGTCGCGAGCAGGTCACCGAGGGTCACGGGCAGGGTCAACCACAACGCGCGGGTGGCCCAGGTCAGGGGAGAGGCGTGCACCCCCACAGACTTGCGCGACTTCTCGGCCGACCGCTAGCAACGAGGCATGGGGGGGATCGTGGAACTGCCGTTCGGGCTCGCGACCTCGGTGGGAGTGCTTCCCGTCGGCGCGACCGGCGAGGCGCTGACCTCCGCGGGTGCGATCGACCTGGCGCTCGCGACGCAGCCGGCGTTCCCCAGCGTGCCGTCCTCGGGTGGCGTCGACCGCTCGATGCTCGCCCAGGCCGTGGTCGGCCTCGAGGGGGTGCAGGTGCTGCCGCCCGGCCTGCTCCGACTGCCGGAGGGCGCCGAGGAGGCCGAGGTCGTGCACGACGGACCGGTGCGCGCCGAGGGTGAGCCCTTCGGATTGCTCGACGAGTTCCTGGCGCGGCTGCCCGAGCACCGGCGGGAGCACGGCGACGACGTGCTGGGCGTGCGGGTCGGCGTGCTCGGTCCCGTCAGCCTGGCGCTCGCGCTGCGCGCCGCCGGCGTGGACGTCGAACGGGCGGTCGAGCTCTCGGCCTCGATCGTGCCGGCCCGCGCGACCGCCGTGCTGGAGCGGGTGCGTGCTGCGGCCGGCGACGGGGTCGTCGCGGTCGTCATGCACGAGCCGGGCCTGATCGGGGCCATGCACCCTACCTTCCCGCTCGCCCCGTCCCAGGTGCTCGCGCTGCTGACGCCCGTGGTCACGGGCCTCGACGAGGCGGCCGGCGAGCACCCGCTGCTGATCGGCGCCCACGTGCCGGGCCGCACCGACTGGGAGACGATCATCTGCTCGGGCGTGTCCCTGGTGTCCGCACCGGCGGACGCCGGTCTGCTCGGCTGGGCCGAGCCGCTCGCCGGGTTCTTCGACGCCGGTGGTCGCATCGCCTGGGGCGCGGTCCCGGTGGACCAGCCGCTCGGCACCGGCGAGGAGCTGCTGTGGCGCCGGCTCAGCGCCCTGTGGTGCCAGCTCGTCGGCGAGGGCCTCGACCCGCTCCAGCTGCGCAGCCACAGCCTGACCAGCCCCGTCGACGGGCTCGGCCACTTCGGTGTGTCGCAGGCGGTGCGGGCGCTGGCGCTCGTCGACTCGCTGTCGCTGCGGGTGCGCCGCCAGGCGATCGGTGCGCGGCTGTCGCTCGGCGCCTGAGCGTGACCATGGGTGACGGGGCCTGGGTAGCGTGAGCGACGTGCCAGCCGACCCACCCGCCGACCACCGACCGCCCGCCGACGACCAGCCCCTCGAGCCGGATCCCGCCGTCGACCTGGACCCTGCCGGCCGCGCGGACGAGCTGCGCCGCGAGATCGCCACCCACAACGCCGCCTACTACGAGCGCGACGCCCCGCTCATCGCGGATGCGGACTACGACGCGCTGGTGCGCGAGCTCGCCACGATCGAGGCGGCGCACCCGGACCTCATCACCCCGGACAGCCCGACGATCTCGGGCGTGGGCGGCGCGCCCTCGGCGCAGTTCGCTCCGGTCGAGCACCGCATCCGGATGATGAGCCTGGACAACGCGATGGACCTGGGCGAGCTCCGGGCGTGGGGCGACCGCACCGCCCGCCGCCTGGCCGAGCTCGGCCTGGACGGCACCGTGCGCTACGTCTGCGAGCTGAAGATCGACGGGCTGGCCGTGTCCGTGCGCTACGAGCAGGGCCGCCTGGTCCAGGCCGCGACGCGCGGCGACGGCAGCACCGGCGAGGACGTCACCGCCAACGTGCGCGGCATCGACGCGGTGCCGAAGGAGCTGGGCGAGGGCGCGCCCGAGGTCCTCGAGGCCCGCGGCGAGATCTACCTGCCGATCGAGGCGTTCCGCGCGCTCAAGGCCCGCACCGAGGCCGAGAACGAGGAGCTGCTGGCCGCCGGCAAGCGCCCGAAGCCCGTCCCGGTGAACCCCCGCAACGCGGGCGCCGGCTCGCTGCGCCAGAAGGACGCCACCATCACGGCATCCCGCGGGCTGGCCTGGTGGTGCTACCAGCTCGGCGAGGTCGTGGGCGTCGACGTGCCGACCAGCCACTCCGGCGCGCTGACGTGGCTCGGCGGCCTGGGCATCCCGGTGAACCCCGAGACGAAGGTCGTCGACTCCCTCGACGACGTCTACGAGTTCTGCCGCCACTGGGTCGACCACCGCCACGACCTGCCCTACGAGATCGACGGCGTCGTCGTGAAGATCGACGACCTGGCCGTGCAGCAGGCGATGGGCGCGACGGCCAAGGCCCCGCGCTGGGCGATCGCGTTCAAGCTGCCGCCCGAGGAGCGCACGACCGTCCTCGAGGACATCCAGGTCTCGATCGGCCGTACCGGCAAGGCGACGCCGTTCGCGGTGCTGACCCCTGTGTTCGTCGGCGGCTCCACCGTCGGCCTGTCCACGCTGCACAACGAGGACCAGGTGCGGCTCAAGGACGTGCGCCCGGGTGACACGGTGATCGTGCGCAAGGCCGGCGACGTCATCCCCGAGGTCGTGGGCCCCGTCGTCGAGCTGCGGCCCGAGGGCCTGCCCGAGTGGTCGTTCCCGAAGGAGTGCCCCTCGTGCGGCCACGACCTGGTCCGCCCCGAGGGCGAGGCGCAGCACCTGTGCGTCAACCCGGACTGCCCCCAGAAGCGGTGGGCGGGGCTGTGCCACTTCGCGTCCCGCGGCGCGATGGACATCGACGGCCTGGGCGAGCAGCAGATCGCGACGTTCCTGGACCTGGGCATCATCTCGGACGTCGCGGACATCTACTCGATCGATCCGGAGCGGGTCCTCGAGCTGCCCGGCTACCAGCGCACCTCGGTGGACAAGCTGATGTCGGCGATCGAGGCGTCGAAGTCGCGGCCGCTCGGCAAGCTGCTCTTCGGCCTGAACGTCGTGCACCTCGGTGCGGCGGGCGGCGAGGTGCTCGCCGCGGCGCTCGGCAGCCTGGACGCGATCATCGGCGCCAGCGTCGACGACCTGGCCGCGGTGGACGGCATCGGCCCGGTCATCGCGTCCTCGGTGCACCAGTTCTTCTCGGAGCCGGCCAACCGCGAGCTCGTCGCACGCCTCGAGGCCGCCGGTGTGAACACGATCGGCCCCGAGCGCTCGGTGCTGCCCCAGACCCTCACCGGCAAGGGCGTGGTCGTGACGGGCACGCTCGACGACTTCTCGCGCGACGAGGCGGCCGAAGCGATCGTCGCCCGCGGCGGCAAGTCACCCGGCAGCGTCTCGAAGAAGACGTACGCGGTCGTCGTCGGACGGGAACCCGGCGCGTCGAAGCTCACGAAGGCCGAGCAGCACGGCGTGCCGATCCTGGACGAGGCGGGGTTCCGCCACCTGCTCGAGACGGGGGAGCTGCCCGCATGAAGGCCGTCATCTTCGACTTCGGCGGCGTGTTCGTCGACTCTCCCTTCGCGGCGGTCGCCTCGGTCGCGGCCGAGATGGAGCTCGACCCGGACGTCCTGCTCGACGTCGTGTTCGGCTCCTACGACGAGGACACCGACCACCCGTGGCACCAGCTCGAGCGCGGCGAGCTCTCGTTCGAGGACGCCCGGGCCCGCATCATGGAGGACTCCGCGGCGCGACTGGGTCCCGCGCTCGACCCGATGGAGCTGCTGATGGCGCTCGGTGGCGGCGGCCTGCGCGACGAGGTCATCGACTTCGTGCGCACAGCCCGCGACGCGGGCCTCTCGACCGGCGTGCTGACGAACAACGCACGCGAGTTCGCCGAGTTCTGGCGGCCGATGCTGCCCCTCGACGAGCTCTTCGACGACGTCGTCGACTCCTCCGAGGTCGGGCTGCGCAAGCCCGACCCCCGGATCTACGCGCTGGCCGTCGAACGGCTCGGCGTGGCGCCGGGCGAGGCGCTCTTCGTCGACGACGCCCCGGGCAACGTGCGCGGCGCCCGGGCGGCCGGACTCGAGGCGGTGCTCATCGGTCCGCAGCGCGCCGACGTGCCCGCCGCCCTCGCCGAGCTGTCGCGCCTGGCCGGGCTGTAGGGGAGCGGCGCCCGCTCAGGTCGCCTGGAAGCACCACGAGACCGGCTCGGCGGTCTCGGGCGTCTCGAGCACGTCCCACACCATGGCCACGACGCAGTTCTGGCCGGAGTTGAGCGACTCGACCGGCTTGCCCGGACCGGGCTGGTAGACGATCAGCCCGTTGCCCAGGCCGCGGATCAGCCCGTCCTCGGGGGTGCGGATCTCCTCGCCGTTCAGGATCAGGTAGGCGTCGTAGCCGTCCGCCAGGTCCAAGCCCACCTGTGCCTGCACCAGGACCTCGTCGCCCGAGGCGGGCACGAGGCGCTCGACCGAGCTCGGCAGGGCGTCCGAGGTCGAGTCCGTGCCGGTCACGGCCTCTCGGCCGACGAAGAACAGGCCCGCCAGGGCACCCACGATGAGCAGGACCATGAGGACGGTCCGCAGGCGGTCGTCCAGGCGGAACCGGCGGCGACGGCCAGGTGCCGCGGACTCGGACTCGGTGGGCACGGGGACCTCGCTCATGATGGGTAGGTCTACCCCGTCCCCGGTGGCAGCGGTAGGCAGCGGTACCATGGCGCCCGTGACGTCCCCCCGCCTCTCCGAGGAGACCGGGCGCGTGCTCGGCGGAAGATATCGACTGGTCGCACCCGTGGGTGTCGGGACCTCGTCGCGCGTCTTCCTGGCGGTGGACACCCAGCTGCGCCGTCGTGTGGCCGTGAAGCTGCTGCACGAGGCCCTGGCCGAGGACGAGGCCTTCCTCCGCCGCTTCCGCGCCGAGGCCCGCGCCGCGGGCGCCCTGAACCACCCGAACATCGTGGCGGTCTACGACTGGGGAGAGGACCACTCCGAGGGCGTCGTGGCGCCGTACCTCGTCACCGAGTACCTCGGCGGCGGCAGCCTGCGGGACATCCTCGACCGGGGCGTGACCCTCAGCCCGTCCCAGACGCTGCTCGTCGGCCTCGAGACCGCCCGCGCCCTGTCGCACGCCCACCTGCGTGGCCTGGTGCACCGCGACGTCAAGCCCGGGAACCTGCTCTTCGACGAGGAGGGCCGCCTGCGCCTGGCGGACTTCGGCCTGGCCCGGGCGCTGGCCGAGGCGTCCTGGACCGAGCCCAGCGGCGCCATGATCGGCACCGCCCGCTACGCCTCGCCGGAGCAGGCGCTGGGCCGACGCCTGGACGGCCGCTCGGACGTGTACTCGTTGGCGCTGGTCCTGGTCGAGTGCGTCACCGGCGCCGTGCCCTTCACCGGCGACACGACGGCGTCGACGCTCGCGCTGCGCACGCGTGGCGACCTGGAGCTGAGCGCCTCGCTCGGCGGGCTGCGGTCCGTGCTCGAGCGCGCGGGCCGCCTCGAGCCCGACGAGCGTCCCGAGGCGGCCGAGTTCGAGATCGGCCTGATGGCCGCGGCAGAGGAG
>JAFAFZ010000304.1 GCA_023423215.1 Actinomycetes bacterium | reverse complement strand
TGGTGCGCCTGCCCGAGTTCGCGCAGCGCCGGCCCTCGCAGCTCTCCGGCGGCCAGCAGCAGCGCATCGCGCTGGCCCGTGCCCTGGTGAACCTGCCGAAGGCGCTGCTGCTCGACGAGCCGCTCGGTGCGCTCGACCTGAAGCTGCGCCAGACGATGCAGCTCGAGCTGAAGCGCATCCAGCGAGAGGTCGGCATCACGTTCATCTTCGTCACGCACGACCAGGAAGAGGCCCTGACCATGTCGGACCGCATCGCGGTCATGACGAAGGGTCGGGTCGACCAGATCGGCACCCCGACCGAGATCTACCACCGGCCCGCGACCGCGTTCGTCGCCGGATTCATCGGCACCGCCAACCTGCTGCCCGTGACCGTCTGCGGGCAGGACGCCTCCGGCGTCACGGTCGAGTACCCCGGCGCCGGACGGTTCCTCGTCCCCGCGGGTGACCAGCCCCTGGCGGTCGGATCGCAGGCGACGCTGATGGTGCGGCCCGAGCGGCTGGTCCCGACCGGCGCCCCGCTGCACGGCGACGCCCCTGCCGGCACGATCGAGGCGACCGTCACGAGCCTCGTGTTCCAGGGTCCGGTCGTGCGCTGCCAGGTCACCACGAACACCGGCGCCGACCTCGTCGCCCACCTCGGCCCCGAGGACGACCCCTCCAGCCTGTCGGTCGGGTCGCCCATCACGATGACCTGGGGCTTCGACGGCGCCTACCTGGTGCCCGAGGCCATCGCCGCCGACCAGGCCGGCGTCACCGAACCCGACGCGATCGCGTCCTGACACGGTCATCCCGCGACCGCACACCGACCTGCAGCACCTCGCAACCAGCAACCCGCAACACCGCACCTGATCCAGCACCTCGCACCGCCCTCTGGCAGGGCGCCGACGTACCAACGGAGGAAACAACCGTGGCGAACCGACTGACACGCCGGACCTTCATGACCCGCACGGGCCTGGGAGTGGGCGGCTTGGTGATCGCACCGCAGCTGCTCGCGGCCTGCGGCAGCGACGACGACTCGGGCAGCGGCGACGGCGGCGGCTCCGAGGGCGTCTTCTTCGAGAACTGGCCCGAGTACATCGACACCGCGGACGACGGCTCGGTGGACGGACCGGGGACGACGCTGGCGAACTTCACCGAGCAGACCGGCATCCCGATCAAGTACACCGAGAACTTCAACGACAACAACGAGTACTTCGCCAAGATCCAGCCGCTGCTGTCGACGGACAAGCCCATCGCACCGAACGTGATCGCGCCGACCTACTGGATGGCCGCGCGGCTCATCAACCTCGGGTGGGTCGAGAAGCTGCCCTTCGACAAGATCCCGAACTCGTCGAACCTGGTGCCCAACCTGGTGAAGCCGCCGTCGGACCCGACCGGCGAGTTCTCGCTGCCGTGGCAGGCCGGCACCGCGGGCATCGCGTACAACATCAACGCGACCGGCGGGAAGGAGCTCACCACCGTCGCGGACCTGTGGGACCCTGCGCTCAAGGGCAAGGTCGCGGTCCTGACCGAGATGCGCGACACCATCGGCATCATCGCCATGTCCGAGGGCATCGACATCTCGACCGCCGACACCTTCTCGGAGTACGAGCCGGCGTTCGCGACCCTCCAGGAGCAGGTGGACAGCGGGCAGATCCGCCAGTTCACCGGCAACGAGTACGTCGGCCCCATCGAGGACGGCTCGCTCGCCGCCTGCATCGCCTGGTCCGGCGACGTGCTCGGCATGAACAACCCCGACGTGCGCTTCGTGATCCCCGAGTCGGGCGGCACGCTCTGGTTCGACACGATGGTCATCCCCGCCGGCGCGTCCGGCGTGGACGACGTCGCCGAGTGGATGAACTACGTCTACGACCCGGTCAACGCTGCGCAGATCACGGCGTCGGTGCAGTTCATCTCGCCCGTGCAGGGCGTGCAGGAGGAGCTGCGCAAGATGGGCGGCGAGGCCGCCGCCCTGGCCGACAACCCGCTGCTGTTCCCCGACGCCGCGACCGAGGAGCGCCTGCACACCTTCGCGACGCTCAGCGACGACGAGGAGGCGACCTTCGACGAGGAGTTCTCCAAGATCTCCGGCGCCTGAGCCCGGCGCCGCTGACGACCGACCGACGACGGACACAGGAGGGACCGCCACGATGGCCGACGACTCGACCGACCGGGCGTTGCGCACGGGCCGGTTCGCGCCCTTCGGCATGCTCAGCCCCGGCCTGATCTGGTTGCTGCTGTTCTTCCTGGTACCGGTGGTGATGCTGGTCAAGGCGTCGTTGTCGACGAAGCCGAGCCGCTTCGAGAACGCCGAGTTCGCGTGGGACTGGTCGAACTTCTCGTCCGCGTTCAGCGAGTACGGCGACGAGTTCGTCCGGTCCTTCGTGTACGCCGGCGTCGCGACGGTGCTCGCCGTCCTGCTCGGGTACCCGCTCGCGTACTGGATCGCGACGCAGGGCGGGAAGTACCGCAACCTGCTGATCGGCCTGGTCGTCGTCCCCTTCTTCACCAGCTACCTGATCCGCACGATCGCCTGGACATCGATCCTGCGTGACGACGGCCCGGCCGTGGACCTGCTGCAGCTGCTGCCGTGGGTCGGCGAGGACGGTCGCATCCTGGCGACGCCCTGGGCCGTCATCGGCGGCCTCACCTACAACTTCATCTCGTTCATGATCCTGCCCATCTACGTGAGCCTGGAGAAGATCGACTTCCGGCTCACCGAGGCGGCCGCCGACCTGTACGGCACGCCCTGGACCGCGTTCCGCAAGGTGGTGCTCCCGCTGTCCATGCCGGGCGTGTTCGCGGGCAGCCTGCTCGTCTTCATCCCGGCGGCGGGCGGCTACCTGAACAACCGGTACCTGGGCTCGGCGAAGACCTCGATGATCGGCACGGTGGTGCAGAACCAGTTCCTGGTGCAGGTCGACTTCCCGCAGGCCGCCGCGCTCTCGGTGGTCCTCATGGTCATCATCACGGCGCTGGTGCTCGTGTACTCCAAGTTCCTCGGGACGGAGGGGTTGGCCGTATGACCATGTCGTCGGGTGCCGCTCCGCCGGTCGCGGTCGAGGTCGAGCAGCTCAACACCGGGTCAGACCGCGCCGAGCGCGTCGGGAGCCGCTGGCCACGACGGCTGCTCACCGCCTTCGCCGCACTGCTCTACCTGTGGCTGTTCGCGCCGCTGATCAACATCGTGCTCTTCACGTTCAACGAGCCCCGGGGCCGGCGGAACCTGGCGTGGAACCGGTTCACCCTCGAGAACTGGGCGCAGCCGTTCAAGGACACGGACCTGACGAGTGCCTTCATGAAGAGCCTGCTCGTCGCCGCCATCTCGGTGGCCGTGGCGCTCGTGTTCGGCTCCCTCATGGCGATCGCCCTGGCGAGGTACCGCTTCACCGGCTCGAAGTTCACCGAGATCTTCCTGGTGCTGCCGCTGACCACACCCGAGATCGTGCTCGGCGCGTCGCTCTACCAGCTGTTCCTGGGTCAGGAGGTGACGCTCGGGTTCAGCACCGTCGTCATCGCCCACATCATGTTCTGCGTCAGCTTCGTGGCGTTGACGGTGAAGGCCCGCGTGCGTGGCTTCGACTGGACGCGCGAGGACGCCGCGATGGACCTGGGGGCGAGCCCCTGGCGCACCTTCCGCAAGGTGACGTTCCCGTTGATCCTGCCGGGCATCCTGGCCGCTGCGCTGCTGAGCTTCGCCCTGTCCCTGGACGACTACATCATCACGGACTTCACCAAGGGCGAGTACATCACCTTCCCGATCC
>JAFAFZ010000299.1 GCA_023423215.1 Actinomycetes bacterium | reverse complement strand
GCACCAGCGCGCACAGCGGCGGCAGCGTCAGGTCCAGCACCTGGGTCCGTCCGTGCAGCTCCCCGGGCTGCGTCGCCTCGACGCCGCCGGCGCCGCGCAGGTCCCGGAAGCCGCTGCCTCCGAAGGTGGGGTCGTCGCTGTCGACCAGCACGCGCCAGCCACCCGCCCGCGGCACGCCGAGGCGGTAGCTCGGGTGCGCGGTGGGCGTGGCGTTCAGCACCACCAGCACCAGGTCCCCGTCGTCGGGATCGCCGGAGCGGCGCAGGTACGCGAACACGCTGTTGGCGTCGTCGTCGTGCACGACCCACTCGAAGCTGGACGGGTCGTCGTCGGACTCGTGCAGCGCCGGTCGGCTGCGGTAGAGCTCGTTGAGGGCGGCGACCCAGCGGCGCACGCCTCCGTGGCCGGGTGCGTCGTGCAGCGACCAGTCGAGCGTCGCCTCGTGGGACCAGTCACGCTCGGGCGCCAGCTCACCGCCCATGAACAGGAGCTTCGCTCCGGGCTGGGTCCACTGGTCGCCGTACAGCAGCCGCAGGTTGGCGAGCTGCTGCCATCGGTCGCCGGGCATCTGGTCGAGCAGCGAGCCCTTGCCGTGCACCACCTCGTCGTGCGACAGGGGCAGCGTGTAGCGCTCGCTGAACGCGTACACCGAGCGGAACGTCAGCTCGCCGTGGTGCCAGCGCCGGTGGATCGGTTCGCGGCGCAGGTACGCCAACGTGTCGTGCATCCAGCCCATGTCCCACTTCGAGGTGAAGCCGAGGCCACCGTCGCGCGTCGGGGTGGTCACGCCGGGGAACGCGGTGGACTCCTCGGCGATCACGGCGACGCCGGCGGTCTCGGCGGCGATCGCGTCGTTCAGCTGCCGCAGGAACTCGATCGCCTCGAGGTTCTCGCGGCCGCCGTGGCGGTTCGGGATCCATTCGCCGTCCTGGCGTGAGTAGTCCAGGTACAGCATCGAGGCGACGGCGTCGACGCGCAGGCCGTCGACGTGGAACTGCTCGATCCAGTGCAGCGCGCTGGACACGAGGAAGCTGCGCACCTCGTTGCGGCCGTAGTTGAAGATGGCGCTGTCCCAGTCCGGGTGGTGGCCCTGTCGCGGGTCGGCGTGCTCGAACAGGTGCGTGCCGTCGAAGCGGGCCAGCCCGTGCGCGTCGGTCGGGAAGTGCGACGGCACCCAGTCGAGGATCACGCCGATCCCCTCGGCGTGCAGCTCGTCGACCATCGCCATCAGGTCGGCGGGTGAGCCGTAGCGGGCGGTCGGGGCGAAGTACCCCGTCACCTGGTAGCCCCACGACCCGTAGAACGGGTGCTCCATCACCGGCATCAGCTCGACGTGGGTGAACCCGTGGGCCGAGGCGTGCGCCGCCAGCGCTGCGCCCAGTTCGCGGTAGGTCGGGAAGCGCCCCTCGGCCGCGAGGGTGCGGCCCCACGAGCCCAGGTGCACCTCGTAGATCGAGCACGGCGCGCCGCTGTCCGCGCGTCGGGCGCGCTCGGCCAACCAGTCGGCGTCGCGGAACTCGTGGCGGCTGTCGTCGACGATCGAGGCGGTCGCCGGGGGCAGCTCGCAGCGACGGGCGAACGGGTCGGCCTTCTCGAGCAGCGCGCCGTCAGGGCCACGCAGCCGGAACTTGTAGCGGTCGCCGGGTCGCACGCCCTCGACGTGGGTCGTCCAGACGCCGCTGCCGTCGACGGGCTCCAGGTGGTGGCGCCCGGACCAGTCGTCGTGGTCGCCGATGACGGCGACCTCGCGCGCGTTGGGTGCCCACACCGCGAACCGGGTGCCGGCGGCGTCGGGGTGGGCGCCGAGGTGCAGCTGCGCACGCCGTTCGGTGCCCTCGTTCCAGAACCAGTAGGTGCCGGCGTCGAGCGCGGTCGCGGTCATGGTGCCTCCTCGGTGTCGTCCGCCAGGCGGTGCGCCGAGCTGGTCATCGGTCCACCTGCGCGAGCAGGGCGCGCAGAGGGACGCCCAGCAGGGCGGGGCGGTAGCGGAGCTCGTAGAGCGATTCGTACGCGGCCTTCTCGAGCAGGTGGGCCACGACCAGGGTCCGGATCTGCTCCGGGTCGGACGGCAGCAGCTCGGAGTCACCCATCTCGTCCAGGTACGAGGTGAGGTAGACGACGCCCGCGGCGTCCTCCCACCACTGCGCCCACCGCGCCGCCGGGTCGTTCCCGTCGAGCGTGTCCGCTTCGGGCAGCAGGCCGCGATCGATCTGCTCCTGCACGGCTGTGCGAGAGGCGTAGCCGAACGAGCGGAGCATGCCGGCGACGTCGGCCAGCGGCGAGCGTCGGATGCGACGTTCGGTCACGGGGCGCGCCGGCTCGCCCTCGAAGTCGACGATCACGACGTCGCGTCCGGTCCACAGGGTCTGGCCCAGGTGGAAGTCGCCGTGCACGCGGATCCGTCGGCCGCCGAGGCGTTCGCCGCGCAGGGGCTCGAGCAGCTGCACCAGATCGTCGCTGCGTGCCAGCACCTCGTCGACGAGCTCGGTCGCCGCGTCGTCCAGCCCGCCACGTGCACGTCGCAGCTGCGAAAGGGCGCCGCGGACCTGGGTGCGCACGCCCTGGTAGAGCGAGCGCTGGTTGAGCGCGGTGAACCGCTCGGGCACCAGGTCGGGGTCGTCGCTGTCCGCCAGCGCGCGGTGCATCTCGGCGGTCCGACGCCCCAGCAGGTCGAGCGACTCGACGAAGGACCCGAGCGGCTCCTCCACCGCGCGCCGTGCGGCGGCCGGGCGTTCGAACGTGGACGGGTCGACGACCCGAGGACCGGACGGCTCGGACGCCCCGGAGAGGACGTGCTCCTCCAGCGTGCGTGCCAGGTCGCCGACGTAGTGCTGCCACGTGTCGCCCTCGTTCGCCACGAAGGCGCTGAGCACGCCCAGCGTCGCCGAGGCGCGGCCGTGCTCCCAGGTGAGCGAGCCGAGGACGGGTGCGACGTGCTCGAAGCCGACGTCGGTCAGGTGCCGGCCCAGCTCCAGGTCCGGGTTGACGCCGTCGTGCACCCGGCGGATGACCTTGATGATGACCTCGTTGCCGACGACCACCGAGCTGTTGGACTGCTCGGCGCCCATCACGCGCACCTCGCCCGCGTCGGCCGCCTCGCGCAGACGGGTGCGCAGGCGCGCCGGCAGGTCGACGACGAGCGAGCCGTGGGCACCGCGCGGCCGGCGGCGACCCGCGAGCGCTGCGACGAGCTGCGCGGCGGCCTGGCCGTCGCCGAGCGCGTCCACCAGGACGTGTCGGTCGCCGTCCTCACCCCAGCAGCCGAGCACCGCGTCGGGCTGGTGCACGAGCAGCTCCTCGGCGTGCGCGCCGTCCACGGCGACGAGCGGCACCGAGTAGACGTCGGGTTCGCCGTCCGCGTAGTCCAGCTGCAGCACCACGATCGACGCGCCGGACCCGAGCCCGATGACGTCGAGCACCTTGCGCCGCACCACCGCGCGGTCTCGTCCGCCGAACCACCGGCGACGCTGCACGTGCTCGGCCACGACCTCGGTCAGCTCGCGGCCGGGGCGGGCCAGCAGCTGCGCCGGTTCCACCCCCAGCGCACGGGGTCCGCCACCCGCACCTGCCGCGCCGTCGGGCGCCGGCCGCAGCTCGAACCAGAAGAAGCCGTACGGCGAGAGGGTCAGGTAGTAGGGCAGCTCGCCGATCGGCGCGAACCGGGTGTGGCCGAACGCCTCGACCGGGGTCGCGCCGAGGTGCTCGCGCAGGTCCAGCTCGACGTGCTGCGCCAGTCGCGAGAGGTTCGCGACGACGAGCATCGGCGGGCCCTCGCCGTCCTCGGGGTGGCGCAGGAACGCCAGGACCTGCGGGTTGTCCGGCTCGAGCATCTCGAGCGTCCCGCGTCCCAGGACGCGGTGCCGCCGTCGCAGCGCCACGAGCTGGCGCATCCACGACAGCAGCGAGTTCGGCCGCTGGCGCTGGGTCTCGACGTTGACGGTCTCGTAGTGGTACTCGGGGTCGATGATCGCCGGCAGGAACAGCTGGTGGGGGTTGGCGGTGCTGAACCCGGCGTTGCGGTCCGGGGACCACTGCATCGGCGTGCGCACCGAGTCCCGGTCGCCCAGGTAGACGTTGTCGCCCATGCCGATCTCGTCGCCGTAGTAGATGACCGGCGTCCCGGGCAGCGAGAACAGCAGCGCGTTGAGCAGCTCGATCTTGCGGCGGTCGTTGCCGAGCAGCGGCGCCAAGCGCCGACGGATGCCCAGGTTCACCCGCATCTGCGGGTCGTGCGCGTAGGCGCGGTACATGTAGTCCCGCTCCTCGTCGGTCACCATCTCGAGGGTCAGCTCGTCGTGGTTCCGCAGGAACATCGCCCACTGGCAGCCGGGCGGGGTCTCGGGCGTCTGCTCGAGGATGTCGACGATCGGCATCCGGTCCTCGCGCTGCACCGCCATGAACAGCCGTGGCATCACGGGGAAGTGGAAGTTCATGTGGCACTCGTCCCCGTCGCCGAAGTACGCCGCGGCGTCCTCGGGCCACTGGTTCGCCTCGGCGAGCAGCATGCGGTCCTGGTAGCTGTCGTCGATGCGCCGCCGGAGCCGCTTCAGGAAGTCGTGCGTCTCGGGCAGGTTCTCGCAGTTCGTGCCCTCGCGCTCGAACAGGTAGGGCACGGCGTCCAGCCGCACGCCGTCCACGCCCATGTCGAACCACTGCTCGATCGTGCGGTCCACCGCCTCGACCACCGCGGGGTTGTCGTAGTTCAGGTCCGGCTGGTGGGAGTAGAAGCGGTGCCAGTAGTAGGCGCCCGCCACCGGGTCCCAGGTCCAGTTCGAGGTCTCGAAGTCGCCGAAGATGATGCGGGCGTCCGAGTAGCGCTCAGGGTCGTCGCTCCACACGTAGAAGTCGCGCTCCACCGATCCGGGCGCGGCGCGGCGTGCACGCTGGAACCACGCGTGCTGGTCCGAGGTGTGGTTCAGCACCAGCTCGGTGATGACCCGAAGGCCGCGGCGGTGCGCCTCGGCCAGCACCCGCTTGAAGGTGCGCAGGTCGCCGTAGGCGGGGTTCACGCCCGTGAAGTCCGAGATGTCGTACCCGTCGTCGCGCAGCGGCGAGGGGTAGAAGGGCAGCAGCCAGATGGCGGTCACCCCCAGGTCGCTCAGGTGGTCGAGCCGGTGCAGCAGACCGGTGAAGTCACCGACGCCGTCGCCGTTGCCGTCCGCGTACGCGCGGACGTGCAGCTCGTAGATGACCGCGTCTCGGTACCACTCGGGTTCGCCGCCTCGTTGATCGATCACGTCGCAGTGCCTACCCACTTCTGCCGCGCGCTCACACGGGCTTCGTGGACGACGGACGTCACGCTCCTCCGCCGGCCGGCACCTCAGACCGCCGCGTCCGGCGTCGTGGCAGGGCGTTGCTCGGCGACGCCGGCGCGCACCGCGTCGTCCAGGATCCGGGCGATGCGACGGGGCAGGTCGCGCTGCTCGAGTTCCTCGAGGGGCACCGCGGCGGCGAGGCTCCAGTTCGTCGCGTCGTCGCCACCGGGCAGGTTCGGGCGGCTCGGCTCCGCGAGCGCGTCGTCGAGTGTCGCGACGAGCAGCTGCGACGGGGCACGTGCGAGCAGGCGGTGCGCCGCCAGCACCGCCTCCTCGTCGCCGGCGTCCTCGTCCAGGCCGCCGCGCTCGCGCAGGCGGTCGCGGATCTCCTGCGTGCTCGCCTCGTTCGGCTCCAGTCCGGCGGCGCGCTGCGCGTCCAGGTCCGACCCGTCCCACAGCCCGGCGACCGTGGGCAGGTCGTGGGTCGTGACCGCCGCCATGGACGTCGGAGGCCAGCGCTCCGGCTCGTCCTGCTCGAACCAGAGCAGTCGGTACGACAGGACCTGCTCCTCGGCCAACGTGTCGCGCACCCCCGGCTCGACGGTGCCGAGGTCCTCGCCGACGACCACCGCGCCGGCGCGCACGCTCTCGAGCGCCAGGATGGCCAGCAGGTCGTCCGCCGGGTACCGCACGTAGGCGCCCCGGGTCGGGTCCTCGCCCGGCAGGATCCACCAGAGCCGGAACAGCCCCATCACGTGGTCGATGCGCAGGCCGCCGCCCTGCAGTCCGGCGCGCACCGTCTGCACGAACGGCTCGTAGTCGGCAGCGCGCAGCTTCCACGGCACGTAGGGCGGCAGGCCCCAGTCCTGTCCGGCCGAGTTGAACTCGTCGGGCGGCGCTCCCACGGACACGCCCGGCGCCAGCAGGTCCTGATCGGTCCAGGCGTCGAACCCGCCGCGGTCGACGCCGATGGGCAGGTCGTGCACCACGTGGATCTGCTCGTCCACGGCGTCCAGCTGGCGCTCCAGCAGGTACTGGAGCCACTGGTGGAAGCGGACGCGCTCCTGCTCCCGGCGACACAGCTCGTCGACCGCGGGCGTGTCGGGTCGACGCAGCTCCTCGGGCCAGTCGTCGAACGAGGCACCGTGGCGTTCGCAGATCACGGCCCACGTGGCGAAGCGCTCGAGCGCCCGGGGCTGCGCGGCGAGCCACGGCGCGAACCCGGCGTCGGGACCAACCCGTTGGAAGGTCCGCTCGAGCGTGCGCCGCTTGAGCTGCCAGACGACGTCGCGATCGATGCGGCGATCGGCGCTCAGGCGGCGGCCCTCGTCGACGAGGGCCACCAGGTCGCCGAGCTCGTCCACACCGGGGACGGCGGTGACGTCCAGGTAGATCGGGTTCCGGAACCGCCGGCTGGCCGGCGAGTAGGGGCTCGCCTGTTGCGGTGCGAGCGGCGCCGTCGCACCCAGGGGGTTGACGAGCAGGAAGCCGGCGCCCTGTCCCGCACCCCAGCTCGCGAGCCGTCGCAGATCACCCAGGTCGCCCATGCCCCAGCTCGCGGAGGAGCGGGCCGCGTAGAGCTGCACACCCCAACCCCAGGCACGCTCCTCCGGCGGATGGCAGGCGGCGGGTGCCACGATCAGCCGGCGGACCCCCTCCGGGGTCCTCAGCCGGTGGTACCCGAGCGGCAGCGACGAGGCGGTCGCTCCCGCCGTCGGCCGACCGCCGCCCTGCTCGAGCTCGATCACCCCCTCGGGCAGCACCGTCGCGTCGTCTCGCCCCTGACGCAGCACCACCGGACCGGGCGGCGCGTCGGCGGGCGGGACGACCATCGCCTCGATCCGCTCCAGCACATCGGGATCGACGCGTCGCTCCTCCCCCCTCGCGTCCAGGTACCGAGCGTCCAGGTAGGACCCGTCGGGCGCGACCGATCCGGTTGCGCCGGTTCCGTCCTGGCTGGGCATGCGACACCTCCGGGGTGCATCCGTCGTGGGGCGGACGGTCCTTCCCCGTAGCCGCCTGCGCCGCACCCGTCCGGGGTCCGTCCCCCCGAACGAGGGCCGGACGCTGTGTGTTATACACATCTGACGCTGCCGACGACTTGTCGAGTGTAGATCTCGG
>JAFAFZ010000212.1 GCA_023423215.1 Actinomycetes bacterium | reverse complement strand
GGCCGGCCACGAGCACACCTGCGGCCGTCGCGTCGATGGCTCGGTCAGCTGCTGGGGGTCGAACGGAAACCACCAGCTCGGTGACAGCCGGCTCGTCGAATCGGGTCGACCCCTGCGCGTCGCCGGCCTCGACTCGGTCGTCGACCTGGCCGCTGGCCACGACCACAACTGCGCCGTCCTGGCCGACGGCACGGTTCGCTGCTGGGGCTACAACCTGCGCGGCCAACTCGGTTCGGGCAACCAGCAGTCCGCCACTCCCCGCACCGTGCCCGGCATCACCACGGCCGTGTCGATCGACGCCGGCAACCTGAACACCTGCGCCGTGCTGCGCGACGGGACCGTGTGGTGCTGGGGCGCCAACCACCTGAACAGCGACGGGCCCATGACCCCGACCGCGGTGCCGGGCGTCCACGACGCCGTGCAGGTCAGCACCGACTGGGGCCACACGTGCGTCAGGACGAGCGTCGGCCGCGTGACCTGCTGGGGCTTCAACACCGCGGGTCAGACCGGCGGGCCCTACGGCGACAGCGGCGTCCACGAGGTCGCAGGGCTCGAGGACGTCACGGACGTCGCCGTCAGCCGATCGGCGACCTGCGCGACCGTGAGCGACGGCACGGCACGCTGCTGGGGCGCGCCGAACAACGGCGTGCTCGGCAACGGCTCGTGGTTCGACGGCGGCAACGTGCCGATGGCGGTCATCGGGGTCGACGACGCCGTGGGTGCAGCCGCCACCGGCTACCGCTCGTGTGCGCTGCACGGCGACGGCAGCGTGTCGTGCTGGGGTGCGAACTCCTACGGCCAGGTGGGCGACGGCACCGAGTCCGACACGACGCTCGCGGTCCCGGTGCTGGCCGTCGACGAGGCAGTGCAGCTCACCGCGGGGACCACCCACACCTGCGCCGTCCTCCACGACGGCTCGGCCAGGTGCTGGGGCAAGAACGCCTACGGCCAGCTCGGCGACGGCAACTTCGCCCCCTCCTCGCCGACGCCGGTCACCGTCCTGCCCGCCTGAACGCCTCGACCTGTCTCACCGATCTCCACACGAGCGGCGAACGCCGCGATGTGTTCGACTCACCCCACCACACTGGAGCACCACCATGACCGGAACCATCACCCGCGGCGCCGACGTCGCCGGCCACGTCGTCCTCGGCGAGACCCTTCGACCCGTGCTCACCACGGCGATGGGCTCGGCGATCGAGATCTTCGACACGACCGGACCCGCCGACGCCGGGCCGCCGCCGCACCAGCACGACTGGGAGGAGACCTACGTCGTCCTCGCCGGCGAGCTCGAGGTCCGGATCGGTGACGCCGATCCGATCGTGATCGGCCCCGGCGACGTCGCCCACGTCCCCGCCGGCACCGTCCACGGGTACCGGAACCTGACCGAGGCCCACTTCCTGACCATCACCACCAAGGGGCTCGCGTCGCCGTTCTTCGAGACGGTCGCCACCACGGTCGCCATGGACCCGCCCGACGTCCCCGGGATCATCCGCGTCGGCGAGGCGCACGGCATCGAGTTCAGCCGGTGACCGCACAGGTCCGCCGCTACGTCAGCCCGCGCCGAGAGGCCCAGGTCGCGGCGACCCGTGAGGCCATCCTCGAGGCGTTCGCCGACCAGCTCTCGGTCCCCGGCAACGACCAGCTCTCGCCCAGCCAGGCGGCCGAGGCGGCAGGTGTGTCGGTCCGCACCGTGCACGCCTACTTCCCGAACCGCGAGAGCCAGATCAGCGCGCTGGCCGAGTGGTTCGACTCCCGGATCTTCGTCGACCGGGTGGTCGCCGCCGAAGATCCGGACGACCTGCCTCGGTACTTCCGTGACATCCAGCGCATGGCGCTCGCCACGCCGGCCAGCCGCGCACTCTCCAACATGGCCTCACGCTGGCCCGAGCTGCGCCAGGAACGCCGGCGCGACCGCATCGAGTCGGTGCGCGAGGTCGTCGCCTCGATCGGCGCGCCCGCCGACGCGACCGAGGACGCGACGGCGGTGCTGCTGCGGCTGTCCGGCGTCGACGCGGCGTGGCCGATGCACGACCTCTACGGGCTGCCGCTCGATCGTGTGCCCGACGCGATCGCCCACACCGTGGAGCTGATCGTCGCCGACCTCCGCGCCGCCGCAGCCCGCTGATCTCGGCTCGCCGAGCTCAGATCGATCGGATGTCGAGGATGCGGCCCTTGGGCCCGAACTTCGGCGCACGCGTCCGGCTGAGCATGACGAGCCGCAGCACCCGCCCGCGCTGCCCGCGGTAGGGCTCGAGCAGTCGGAGCATCTCGTCGTCGTCGCTGCGCGCTCGTCGGCGGAAGAGCCACGCCACGGTGTTCGGCAGGTGGAAGTCGCCGGTGCTGACCGCATCGGGATCGCCGACCGTCGTGCGAGCCGTCTCGGCGATCGTCCACTGCCCGACTCCGGGGACGGAGCGCAGCATCGAATCGACGTCGCGGTCGCTCGTCGGGTCGGTGACGGCGCGGTGCAGTCGCGGGGCGAGTCGGTTGACCCGGACGATGGTCTCGGCCCGTCGACGTTCGACCCCGAGGCGGTGGTAGTGCCAGCTCGGCAGGTCGACCAGCGTCGCCGGCTCGGGTGGGAGCCAGAGCTGCGGGCCGCCCGTCGGCGCGACGGGTGCCGGTGCACCGAGCTCGTGGACGAGGCGGCGGTAGCTGCGCCACGCCTCCTGGCCGGTGACCCGCTGCTCCAGGATCACCGGCGTCAGCGTCTCGGCCACCGCGAGCGTGCGCGGGAGCCGGAGGCCCCCGTGGTGGCGGTGCAGCCGCTGCAGGATCGCCCGTTCGGGGGTCCGGACCGTCTGGAGCATCCGCTCCAGCGGCGAGGGGTCGTCCTGCGCGCCGACGAGGCCGTCGGCGTGGTCGAGCGCCCAGTCGCGGCCGGGACCCCAGGCGCGCACGACGACTCGAGCGGCGTCCGCCCGGTGGAGGTGGATCAGCGCAGGGCCGTCGGCGGTGCGGGTGGCGCGCCACGCCTCGTCCGGCGAGAGCGCCATGCAGGGATCGTTGCGCCCGCGGCGCAGCGGCGAGAGCGTGGCGACGAGGTCGACCGGGATCTCGAGGGTGAGGGTCCGCTGCACGTGATCAGGTCGCCGGGGCGAGGCGCGTCGAGCAGGAGCGAGCGGTCGTCGGGGGCCGGTCAGCGGGCGGGGGAGCGATGTCCCGAAGGATGGCACAGCTCCCCGACGGTGGTTCCGCGCGGGCGCGGGTCGTCCGGCGTCGCTGCGCGGGCACCGGTCGGTCCCCGTCGCGGTGCGGTCAGGCGGTGCGCCGGGCCAGCTCCTCGACCGTCGTCCGAGCCTCGCTGACGTACTCGGGTGCGTCGGGATAGGTCGGACCCTGGCGATCCACGTTCACCACGACCACGTCCTCGACGCCGAGGAACCCGAGGATCAGCCGGAGGTACGGCTCCTGCATGTCGAGGGCCTCCAGGGGGCTGCCCGGCCGGTAGTCGCTGCCCCGCGAGCTGATCACCACGGCGCGGCGAGCGGGCACGATGCCCGCCGGTCCGTCCGGGCCGAAGGCGATGGTGCGTCCCGCCTTGGTGATGTGGTCGATCCAGGCCTTCAGGCTCGACGGGATCGAGAAGTTCCACATCGGAGCGCCGATCACGATCTCCTCGGCCGCCAGGACGTCGTCGATCAGTCCGTTGCTGCGTGCCAGGACGAGCTCGTGCAGGTCGGTGTGCTCGTCCGGCTCGGCGAACCACGCGCCCATCTCGGTCGCGTTCAGGTGCGGGAGGTTGAGCCGGGGCAGGTCGTGGTGGATGACCTGCGATTCGGGGCGGGCTGCCACCCACTCGTCTGCGTACACCTCGGTCAGGGCGGCGGTCACGCTGCGGGGACGTGGGCTCGAGTCGACCCGGAGCAGGATCTGCGTCTCGGTGCTGGTGGCCTGGAGCAAGTCGAACCCCCGTGCTGCGACACCTCGAGGGAGGCGCTCGTTACTGCATTTTACAGCAGCTGTGGTCGCCGACTACTCGAAGAACGTTCGGTGCGTCAGCCGAGGTACGCGGACTGCACCGCCGAGTCGGCACGGATCTCGTCGGGCGTGCCGCTGGCGATGCGCTCGCCCAGGTGCAGCACCGAGATGCGCTGGCACAACGCCATGACGAACGCGACGTCGTGCTCGACGAGCAGGGCACCGCAGCGGCGCTGCGCCAGGTGGGTCCGCAGGACGTCGGCCATCAGCTCGGTCTCACGCTCGCCCAGGCCGGAGGTCGGCTCGTCCAGGAGCAGCACGGTCGGCTCGCCGATGAGCGCACGAGCGAGCTCCACCATGCGCGCCGCGCCGATCGGCAGCGAGGACGCGGGCAGGTCGCGCATGGCGGTGAGGTGGCAGGTTTCGAGCATCGACTCGACCCGCTCGTCGTCGTGGTTCGCCGAGCGTCGCACGCCGGACGCGCCGAGCAGGTCCAGCACCACACCCCCGCGCCGTCCGTCGCCCTCGAGCGCGGCCCGCAGGTTGTCGGCGACGGTCAGTGCGCCGAAGACCTGCTGACGCTGGAACGTGCGGCGCAGACCGTGGCGCGCCCGCCAGGACGCGGAGCGACGACCGACGTCGGTGCCGTCCAGCCGCACGGTGCCGGTGGTCGGGCGCCGGATGCCGGAGATGACGTCGAACAGCGTCGTCTTGCCCGCGCCGTTCGGGCCGATGAGCCCGTGGATCTCGCCGTGGCGCAGGTCCAGGTCCACGTCGTGCAGCGCCACGACCCCGCCGAACCGCACCGTGACGTGGTCGACCTCGAGCACCGACGTCGCGGCCTGGCCGTCGACCGTCGCCGTGGCACCGGTGGGTTCGGGGCTCATCGACGCACCTCCAGGTACGAGTCGGCGACGGCCGACAGGTCGATCTGGTCCGCGGCGCCGTGCCACGAGGCCCGGCCCCGTGAGAGCAGCACGACCGAGTCGGCGAAGGACAGCACGTGGGTGGCCTTCTCCTCGACCAGCACGATGGCCGTACCGGCGTCGCTCAGCTCACGGAAGAGCCGCATGATCTGCTCGACGACGAGCGGCGCCAGACCCAGGCTGGGCTCGTCGGCCACCAGGACCCGGGGCGGGTGGATGGTCACGGGGGCGAGCGCCAGCATCTGCTGCTCGCCGCCGGAGAGGCTGCCGGCCTCGAGCGTGCGCCGCTCGGCAAGGTTGGGGAAGCGGTCGTACACCTGGGCCACGTCGTCCGCGCCGGTCAGGCTGAGCTCGAGGTTCTCGGCCACGGTCAGGCCGGGGAAGATGCCGCGGCTCTCGGGTGCCGAGGCCAGCCCGAGCGTCGCACGTTCGTGGGCGGGCACACGCGTGACGTCGACGCCGTCGAGCTCGATCGAGCCGGACGTGGCACCCAGCGTGCCGGCGAGGGTCGAGCACAACGTCGACTTGCCGGCGCCGTTCGCGCCGAGCAGCACGGTGATCTCGCCCGCGTTCGCCCGCAGGTCCACGCCGTGGAGCACCTCGACCTGGCCGTAGCCCGAGCGCAGGTCGGCGACCTGCAGCACCGCCGGGGCGAGCCCGATCG
>JAFAFZ010000175.1 GCA_023423215.1 Actinomycetes bacterium | reverse complement strand
GGCGCAGCCCCTGCGCGACTCGGTCGTGAGCGCCACGCTCGACCGCGACGAGATGGAGCGCGAGCTGCTCGCCGAGCGTGCGGACCGCGACTTCCGCGAGCGCTTCGAGCGGGCGCTGCAGCTGTCGGCGACCGAGCCGGTGACGCTGCGGACCGGCCTGCGAGCGGTGGCCGAGGCGATGCCCGACGGCGAGGTGAGCCTGCTGCTGAACGTCCCCGAGGAGCCTCGCGTCGGCTGGGAGGTGCGCCTCGTCGACGGCTCGTTGGAGCCGGCGGTCCCCGTCGAGGACACACCCGGCTGCGTCGCGCTGTCGACCGCGTCGACCACGAGCACGTCGAGCTCCGAGGCGCTGGACGCGTGCCCCCACCTGCACGACCCCTACCTCGACGTCTCCGCGATCTGCGTGCCGCTGCGCTTGGGCGACCGGCTGCTCGGCACCGTCTGCATCACGGGCGCGCCCGGTGACGTGCCGGACCACGACGCCCTGGCCCGGGTCGAGTGGGTCGTCGAGCGCACCGGCGTGCGCGTCGCCGAGCAGCGGCTGCAGCGTGGCCCGTCGATGGCCGGCCGACCGGACCCGGTCACGAACCTGCCGGGCCCCGCCGCGCTGCGCCACCAGCTGCGCGACCTGGTCCGCACGCTCTCGCCGTTCTGCGTCGCCATCATCGCCGTCGACGCGTTCGAGCAGCTGGGCTACGACTACGGCGAGGACATCGCGGACGACGCGCTGCGCATCGTCGCCGACGTGCTCTGCACGACCCTCCGCCCCGGTGACCTCGTCTGCCGGGTCGACGGCCCACGCTTCGCCGTCGTGCTCGACGAGTGCACCGCCGCCCAGGCCACGGCGGCCATGGAGCGCGTGCGCGAGAGCCTGGCGCTGCTGCTCGCCGCCGAGGGCGACCCGCCGTTCACCTGCTCGGCCGGCATCGTCGAGTCGCACCGTGCGACCTCGCTCGACGAGATCCTCGAGCTCGCCGACGGCGCCTGCGTCGAGGCGCGCAGCGCCGGTGGCAACCGCGTGGCGCTGGCCGGCGGCTGAACGCGAGCGACGACCGACGGCCGGGCCGCTCGCTGCGGTTCAGCCCAGCAGGTCGACGGGCTCACGCCCGTCCATGATGCGCTGCACGCGGTCGACCGCGCCCCAGGCGACCTCGGGCTGGGGCAGCACCCAGAAGCGGTTCTCGGCCACGGCCGAGACGATCGCGTCGGCGACCGTCGACGGATCCTGGCCGGCGTCGTTGCCCGCACGCACCGTCGCGGCGACGGCACCGGCGACCTCGCCGAGCCGCTCGTCCTCGATGCCGGCGGCGGCCAGCGAGTTCGCCGCCATGGGGGTGCGCACGTTCCCGGGGCAGACGACCGAGGTGTGCACGCCGGGCGCCACCCGGTTCAGCTCGTGGTGCAGCGACTCCATCAGCCCGACGACCGCGTGCTTGGTCGCGACGTAGGGCGCCAGGCCGGGCGTGGCCACCAGACCTGCGCCCGACGCAGTGGCGATGACGTGGCCGTGCCCCTGCTCGATCATCACCGGCACCGCGGCACGCACGCCGTGGACGACGCCCCAGAGGTTCACGTCGAGGTGGAGCTGCCACTGCTCGATCGGCACCTCCCACAACAGCCCCGGCAGGTAGACGCCGGCGTTCAGCACGCTGAGCGTGAGCGTGCCCAGGTCCGCGGCGGCGGAGATCAGGTCCTGGTGGTGCGCGGCCTGGGCGACGTCGCCCACGACCAACTCGACGACGGTGCCCGCCGGCAGCAGCTCGACGGTGCGCTCGAGCAGGCCCCGGTCCCGATCGGCCAGGACGAGCGACATGCCCTCGTCGGCCAGCCGGCGTGCGACCGCCGAGCCGATGCCGCCACCGGCGCCGGTCAGGACGGCCACTCCCCCGTTGAGTTCCATCGATCTCGCTCCTCGTCCGCCCGGCGCGACCGACGGTCGAACCGGCTTCGGACGGTAGTGGCTCCCACCGGTAGCGTGGCACCCGTATGTCAGCAGCGTCCCCCACCCCACGCACCACCCGAACGGTCCCCCAGACGCCGACGGTCGACGGCCTCGAGGAGCGCTGGATCGAGGCGTGGGAGCGCGACGGCACCTACCGCTTCGACCGCAGCGCCACACGGCCCGAGGTGTTCGCGATCGACACGCCGCCGCCGACGGTCTCGGGGTCGCTGCACGTCGGTCACGTGTTCAGCTACACCCACACCGACATCGTCGCCCGGTACCACCGCATGCGCGGCGACCACGTCTTCTACCCGATGGGCTGGGACGACAACGGGCTGCCGACCGAGCGCCGCGTCGAGAACTACTACGGCGTGCTCTGCGAGCCGACCCTGCCCTACGACGAGACGTTCGAGCCGCCCGAGGCGCCGGCCAAGGAGCGACGCGACTTCCTGCCGATCTCGCGGCGCAACTTCATCGAGCTGTGCGAGCGCCTGCTCGTGGTCGACGAGGCGGCGTTCGAGCAGCTGTTCCGCACGCTCGGCCTGTCGGTCGACTGGTCGCTGCAGTACTCGACCATCGGCGAGCCGGCGCGGCGTGCCTCGCAGCGTGCGTTCCTGCGCAACCTGGCGCGGGGCGAGGCGTACTCGATGGAGGCGCCGTCGCTGTGGGACGTGACGTTCCAGACGGCGGTCGCCCAGGCCGAGCTCGAGGACCGCGAGCGTCCCGGTGCCTACCACCAGCTCGCCTTCCACCCGTCGGGAGCGACCGCCGGTGCGCCGGACGTGCTCATCGACACCACCCGACCCGAGCTGGTCGTCAGCTGCGTCGCGCTGGTCGCGCACCCCGACGACGAGCGCTACCAGCCGCTCTTCGGCTCGACCGTCACCACGCCCGTGTTCGGGGTCGAGGTGCCGGTGCTCGCCCACGAGCTGGCCGAGCCCGACAAGGGCACCGGCATCGCCATGATCTGCACCTTCGGCGACCCGACCGACGTGACCTGGTGGCGTGAGCTCGACCTTCCGGCGCGGGCGGTCATCGGACGCGACGGCCGCTTCCTCGCCGACGCCCCCGAGTGGTTGACCACGAACGCCGCACGCGACGCGTACGGCCGCATTGCCCGCAAGGCGGCGGGTGGCGCGCGGGAGCAGATGGTCGAGCTGCTGCGCGACGCCGGCGACCTGCGTGGCGACGTGCGTCCGATCCAGCACCCCGTGAAGTTCTACGAGAAGGGCGACAAGCCGCTCGAGATCGTCACGTCACGCCAGTGGTACATCCGCAACGGCGGGCGCTCCGACGAGCTGAAGGCCGAGCTGCTGGCGCGGGGCGATGAGCTGACGTGGCACCCGGACTACATGCGACACCGCTACGACAACTGGGTCGGGGGCCTGAACGGCGACTGGCTCGTCTCTCGCCAGCGCTACTTCGGCGTGCCGTTCCCGCTCTGGTACCGCCTCGACGCCGACGGGCAGCCCGACTACGAGGACCCGATCCTGGCCGACGAGTCGACGCTGCCGATCGACCCGCAGTCGCAGTGCCCGCCCGGCTTCGACGAGTCCCGGCGCAACCAGCCGGGCGGCTTCATCGGCGACCCGGACATCATGGACACCTGGGCGACGTCCTCGCTGACGCCCCAGATCGCGTGCCGCTGGGAGGACGACCCCGACCTGTTCGAGCGCACCTTCCCGATGGACATGCGCCCCCAGGGCCACGACATCATCCGCACCTGGCTCTTCTCGACCGTGCTGCGCAGCCACGACGAGTACGGCACCGTGCCCTGGCGCCACGCCGCGCTGTCGGGGTGGATCCTCGATCCGGACCGCAAGAAGATGTCGAAGTCCAAGGGCAACGTCGTCGTGCCGACGCACCTGCTCGAGGCGCACGGCGCGGACGGCGTGCGCTACTGGGCGGGCTCGGCCCGACCGGGCACCGACACGACCTTCGACGAGGCCCAGATGAAGGTGGGCCGCCGCTTGGCGATCAAGCTGCTGAACGCGTCGCGCTTCGCCCTGTCGTTCGGGTCGACCGAACCAGCGGGCGCCGCGGCGGCGGTCGACCCGTCGTCCATCCACGAGCCGCTCGACCTGGCGATGGTGGCGACGCTGGCTCGCCTGGTCGAGGAGGCGACGACCGCGTTCGACGACTTCGACTACGCGCGGGCGCTCGAGCGCACCGAGCAGTTCTTCTGGCGCTTCTGCGACGACTACCTCGAGCTGGTCAAGGGCCGTGCGTACGGCGCGGCCCCGGGCGAGGCGATCGATCCCACTGCGCAGGCCGGCGCCGAGTCGGCACGTGCGGCGCTCGCCGTCGCGCTGTCGACCCTGCACCGGCTGTTCGCCCCGTTCCTTCCCTACGCCACCGAAGAGGCGTGGTCGTGGTGGATGGAGGGCTCGGTGCACCGCGCGCCCTGGCCGGACGCGGGCGAGCTGCGCGGCATCGCCGGCGACGGCGACCCGCGGGCGCTGGACGTCGCCGGCGCCGTGCTCTCGGAGCTGCGCGGTGCCAAGTCGTCGGCCAAGGTCCGCATCAGCGCACCGATCGAGCACGCGCTCGTGCAGGACACGCCCGAGCGGCTCGAGCTGTTCGCGACGGTCGCGGCAGATGTCGCCGAGGCCGGCAAGGTCGAGCGCCTCGACACCGCCGAGGGCGACGAGCTGGTCGTGACGGCGACGATCCAACCCGTCGAGCCCGCCTGACGCCGCTGCCCGGCCGCTGCCGTACCCACCGACCCACCGCGCGCCGGCTTCTGCCGAAAGCGCTCGCACCGATCCATCGCATGCGGGCTTGCGCCGACAGCAGGCATCCATCCAGCCGGCCGTACCCACCGACCCACCGCGCACCGGCTTGCACCGAAAGCGCTCAGAC
>JAFAFZ010000131.1 GCA_023423215.1 Actinomycetes bacterium | reverse complement strand
CCCCCCCCCGCCCCACGACTCTGGGCACGTGTGATACGGCCGCCCCCGCCGACCGCGCAACGCGGCGGGGGCGGCAGAACTGGTCAGACGCCGAGGCTGTGCTCCTCGAAGCGCACCTGGAGGTGCTCGCCGAAGCTGCGCCGCAGGGCCGTGAGCACCGCGACGGGATCGCTGGCATCCATCGGCATCGAGCGCAGGCGGCCGATCACCGACTCGTCGCCCTCGAGGGTCCCGTCCGGACGCCAACGGACCTGCACGGTGTCGTCCCGCAGCTCGACGTCGACCACCATGGTCTCGGTGATGTCGGTCGGCCAGTGGGTCACGCTCATCGTTCCTCCGTTCGCTGTGACGCAGTCGGCATACCCAGCTACCGCCGATCGATACGCCTGCGTGTCGCAGAAACACCCGTTCGGGTGACGCGGCGGCGAGCCGGGCGTCCGGCGGCGATGGCGGCGGCTCGAGCGACCCGCTCGCCGCCGCCTGCGAAGCTGGTCGGGTGCAGATCGAGACCTGGCGGGGTGACCTGACCACCCTGGACGTCGACGTCATCGTCAACGCGGCGAACCGGCACCTGCTGCCCGGCGGCGGGGTGTGCGGCGCCATCCACGCGGCGGCGGGCCCCGGTCTGGCGGACGAGTGCCGCACCGTCGCCCCGGTCGAGACCGGTGACGCCCTCGCCACCGGCGGTCACGAGCTGCCGGCACGCTGGGTCGTGCACGCGGTCGGACCGATCTGGGGTCAGGCGTCGGACGACGACGAGTCGGTGCGCCAGCTCGCCTCGGCCTACCGGCGGTCCGTCGAGGTGGCCGACGAGCTCGGTGCGACCTCGATCGCCTTCCCCGCGATCTCGACGGGCATCTACGGGTTCCCACCCGACCTGGCGGCGCGGACCGCCGTCACCGCCCTGCGCGACTGCCGACCCACCTCGGTCCAGCGATGCGTGCTGGTGGCGTTCGACGAGCGCACGCTCGGCCTGCTGGACGCCGCACTGCACCAGGGCTGAGCCACCACCACGCGCCCGATGCGGGCGGTGTGCCCGCATCGCGGAGCTCAGTCCGCCATCTCCTGGGTGATCGTCACGGGCACGAACTCGGCGGGCTCCACCACCGCAGCCTCCACGGTGATCACCATGTACCCGTTGAGGACGTCCTGCTCGGTCATGGTCGTGTCCAGGCCGACCGACACGCTGTAGGCCTCGCTGGGCGTCGAGCCGACGAGCGCTCCGTCCTGCCACAGGCCGGTCAGGTAGGCGTCGAGCTGCAGGGTCAGGTCGTCCCACGTCTCCTGGTCGTTGTCGTCGAAGACAGCGGCCTGCGCGACCAGCGTCATCGTCCGCTCGATCTGCGCCAGCACGCGGCGTGGGCCGAGCGGCAGGTGCCGCGCCGGGTCGGCCTCGGACGAGCTCATCATGGCGTTGCCCCACAGCAGCGTGCCGTAGCCGACGACGTCGCGGAACGAGTTCACCCCGCCGATCAGCAGCGCGTCGACCTGGTCGTTGGTGACCGGCCAGACGGGCTCGTAGTCGGTGAGCGGTTGGCCCAGGCCGCCGACGCCGAGCGCGCCGAACCCGTGCTGGGCATCGTCGGCGGCGACGAGCCCGGCGACCGCGAGCGATCCGGGGACCAGCTGCTGCTCCTGGCCGAGCAGTCCGGCCGACACGACCATCACGGCGTCGCCGGCCGGCAGCGCGGTGTCCAGCGCAACCGCCCAGGGGACTACCGTGGCGGGGTCCTCGGTGGCGGCGATCTCGTCGGGGGTGTCGAGCAGCACGACCGAATCGGTGCGCGTCGCGAGCTGGTCGGCCGCGATCGCGACGCTCTGGTGGCCGGCGACGTCGAGCTGTGCGATCGCGGGGACGGCGATCAGGTCGAAGGAGCCGAGCGGCAGGGACACGTCGTCCAGGCCGGCGGCGAGCGATGCGGCGGACTCGTCCCGCGTGAGCTGGACGTAGGCCACCGATCCGCCGAGGCCGAAGAAGGCGTCCATGCCGTTGGCGAGCAGGGTCGAGGGGTTCTGCACGAGCGAGGTGAACTCGTCGAGCGACGTCACCTCGACGGGGTTCGACGGCGAGGCGGACGACGACGGTGTGCCCGAGCCGACGGCGAGGAGGATCCCGCTCGCGTCGGTCGCGACCGCGGCGCCGGCCGGCTGCTCCTCGACGTACACGCCCGGGGGCTGGATCGAGGGCGGTGGATCCGGTGGCGTGGTCGAGGACGTCGTGTCCTGCGCACCGGCGGGGCTCACGGCGGTGGCGACTGCGGCCAGGAGTGCGGCGACCAACGCCAGCGCGGACACGTGCGTGCGTCGGTTCATCGGTCCAGTCCCTCGATGGCGGCCTCGGCCAGCGCGAGGTGGTGCTGGTCGTCGAACGAGCCGCCGATGACGACGACCTGGAGGAAGTGCTCGCCGACGAGCGCTCCGACGGTGCCCTGGTCGACGCTGTCGAAGGCCTCGTCGGCACCGGTCAGCTGGACGTCCCGGGTCGGGCCGCCGGAGCCGGCGCCGAGCTCGTGGCGACGGTGCTCGAAGTCGGCGCGCCCGTCGCCGCGGTGCACCTGGACCTGGATCGCCGCAGCGGCAGCGGGGTCCTCCCAGTTGCAGATCTCCCAGCCGTCGGCGTCGTGCTCGTCGGGCACCTCGCCCTGGGGCAGGGTCGTCCCGGTCAGGCGGTCGATGTCGGCGACGCTCAGCAGCGCGCAGGGGTCGAGGTCGGAGCCGGTCGACGCCTCGGCGACGGGATCACCCAGCTCGGCCGGTGCGCCGTCGGCCCGGTCGGCGCCGTCGTCGGAGCACGCGGCGAGCGTGCCGGCGAGCAGGAGCAGCGGCGTGGCGGCGATCAGGACCTGGCGTCTCACCTGGTCACGCTATCGACGTGCCGCGAGAACCGGCCCGTGCGTGCCGCGGTGCAGCGCGTCACCTCGGGCGCACGCTCGGAGCTGCCTCGACGTGTCGTCCAGGCCCACCTACCGGCCCGGACGACACGTCAGCTCGGCTGCGACTCGTCCCCGCCGGCTTTCGTCGTCGCTGAGG
>JAFAFZ010000030.1 GCA_023423215.1 Actinomycetes bacterium | reverse complement strand
AGGGTCGAGTGGTGGTCCTCGACCAGCGACAGCAGCTCGGGGTGCATCGACGGCCAGATGGAGCGTCGCTGCATGGTCGGCAGCTGCGCCGGGTCCTGGTCGGGTGCGGCGACCGCCTCGCCCATCGCCCCCATGTCCTCGACGGGGACGATGACCTGGATGTCCAGCTCCTTGCGCATGCCCGCGTCGACGATGCGCACCGGCCGCGCCACCGGCGTGCCCGAGGTGGCGTCCGCGCCCCCCAGGAAGCCGGCGACGACCTCGAGCGGGCGCTGCGTGGCCGAGAGCCCGATGCGCTGCACCCCGTCGCGCGGCTGACCGGCGTCCTGCACGCGGGTGCGCACCAGGTGGTCCAGCCGCTCGAGCGTGAGCGACAGGTGCGCGCCCCGCTTCGTCGGGGCCAGGGCGTGGATCTCGTCGACGATGACGCTCTCGACCCCGAGCAGCGTCTCGCGCGCCGCCGAGGTCAGCATGAGGTAGAGCGACTCCGGCGTCGTGATGAGCACGTCCGGCGGCGTGCGGACCAGCGCCCGACGCTCGGTGGCGGTGGTGTCCCCGGTGCGCACCCCGACGGTCGGCTCGACGAAGGGCAGCCCGAGGCGCTGCGCCGCGAGCGCGATGCCGCGGATGGGGCTGCGCAGGTTCTTCTCGACGTCGACGGCGAGGGCCCGCAGCGGCGAGACGTACACCACCCGCACGCCCGGGGGCCCCTCCGGGGGACGTCGGCCGAGCGAGTCGATCGCCCAGAGGAACGCGGCGAGCGTCTTGCCCGAGCCCGTCGGCGCGCAGAGCAGCGTGTGCTGGCCCTCGGCGATGGGGCCCCACGCCCCGCGCTGCGCATCGGTCGGCTCGGGGAACGAGGAGCGGAACCACGCAGCGACCGCCGGTGAGAAGACCTCGAGCCCGTCGGGCGCAGCGGGCGCGTCGAGAGCGGTGCGCGAAGGCGCACCTGCAACGGGTTCCGGCGGCGTCGGTGGAGCCACGACCGGACTGTACCGAGGGCCTCTGACATCGAAACGTCGAGCGTCGATCCGCCCCACGGCCGGGCTCGCCGCAGGTCGCCGCCACCCGCCCGAACGGCGTGGGAAGCACGGTTGACAGGCCCTGGGAAGACGCCCGCGCAGCAACCGTCTGCCCGGGAAAAGACGGTGTGGTGGCCTACGATGGACCGCATGGTCGCTGCCCGAGCGAAAGAGTTCCACCCCGCGTTCGAGGAGTACTGCGAGGCCATCTGGGAGCTGCGCGAGGACGACATCGACGTCATCCAGGCGCGCATCGCCGAGCGGCTCGAGGTCTCCCGTCCGGCCGTCTCCGAGATGATCCGCCGCATGGAGCACGAGAAGCTCATCGTCGTCGGCTCCACCATCAGCCTCACCAAGTCCGGTCTCGCCCTGGCCGAGCGGGTCGTGCGCCGCCACCGCCTCGCCGAGCGCTTCCTCACCGACATCCTCGGGCTCTCGTGGGCAGAGGCCCACATGGAGGCCGGCAAGTGGGAGCACGTGATCTCCGAGCACGTCGAGGACGCCCTCACCCGCGTGCTGGGCGATCCGACCACCTGTCCGCACGGCAACCCCATCCCCGGTGCCGGCTACGAGGCGCCCGACTCCCATCCGCTGCGGAACGTCGGCGTCGGCGGCGAGTTCACCGTCAGCCGCATCCCCGAGGAGCTCGAGTTCACTCCGGGCCTGCTCGACTTCCTCGAGGAGAACTCGCTCCTGCCCGGCCACTCGGGCGTGCTCACCGCGATCTCGCCGGACGGCACCGCGACGGTCGAGATCGACGGGCGCCACGTCGGCATCGGCTCGTTCGCCTCCGAGCGCATCCTCGTCATCTGACCCGGCGCCGCAGGGACTGCTGACCGGTCAGAGCAGGGACAGCTGACCGTCCTCGTCGGGCGTGTCCGAGCCGCCGACCGGCAGCGCCGAGTCGGACCGATCCGCCGCCGGCTGGTCGCCCGCCGGCTGCTCGTCCAGCGGCGCATCGCGCAGGACGGCCGGCAGCTCGCCGGTGTGCAGCAGGGTGAGGCGCTTCGTCGACCGCGTCAGCGCGACGTAGAGCGACTGCGCGCCACGGACCTGCTCGTCCAGGATGCGCCCCGGCTCGACCACGATCACCGAATCGAGCTCGAGGCCCTTGGCCAGGTCCACCGGCACGACCGTCACCTGGCGGTCGAGGCCCTGGCGGGTGGCGCGACCGTGGTCGATGCCGGCCCGGTCCAGGACGTCGTCCGCATCGTCGGCCATCGATGCCGGCACGATCACGCCGACGTTGCCGGCGCCGATCTCGGCGAGCTCGTGGCGCACGCATGCGACGAGCGCGCCGTCCAGCTCGGGCTCCTGGACCCTCACGAGGCGTGGCGGCTCGCCCGTGTGGCGGATGGACCGCGGCGGGGTCAGCCCCGGCGCGGCCAGGCGCAGCACCCGGGACGCCAGGTCCATGATCGGGCCGGGCACGCGGTAGCCGATGGTCAGCTCCTCGCGGCGCGGTGGGCGGCGGTCGGGCAGGTCCGCCAGCACCGAGGCCCAGTCGTCGTGGGGCCAGGCGCCCGTCGCCTGTGCGATGTCCCCCACGATCGTCATCGACCCGTTGAGCGAACGGCGGTCCAGGACCCGCAGCTCCATCGGCGTCAGGTCCTGCGCCTCGTCCACCACGATGTGGCCGTAGGTCCGCACCGAGTCGGCCTCGACGTGCTTCGGGCGTGGCCCCAGCAGCTCGAGCGCCTCGTCCAGCAGCGGCACGTCGTCCCTGGTGAAGATCACCTCGGTGGGATCGTGCAAGCGCTCGCGGTGCAGCAGCGGCCACTCGTCGTCGCTCAGGTGCCGACGTGACGCCGAGCGGAGCAGCGCCTTCGAGCCGAACAGGTCGTTGAGCAGCTCCGACGGCGTCATCACCGGCCAGATCCGTTCGAGCGCCTCGATCACCAGCGGGTCGCGTCGGGTGCGCTCGCGCACGCCCTCGACGGTGTCGTCCTCGCTGCGCGACGAGGCGGCGAGCCGCTCGAACAGGAGCTGCTCGACATGGCGCCGCCCTGCGTTGTGGGTGCGCGAGCGGCGACGCGCCTGCTCGATGATCTCGACCGAGTCCTCGGGCGTCACCACCAGGCGCTGCAGGCCGTAGGGCACGCGCAGCGCCTGGCGCAGCGGGTGCTGCCGGTCGCGGACCGCCTTGCGGATCACCTTGACCATGCGCCGGTCGCCCTTGACCCGACCGACGTCGACCGGGTCGGCGCCCGAGACGCGCACGTGGGGCACCAGGTCGCCCAGCACCGCGATCTCGATGCCGGCCTCGCCGAGGGACGGCAGCACCTGCTCGATGTAGGACAGGAACACGCGGTTCGGACCGACCACGAGCACGCCCTGCCCCTCGAGCGGGAAGCGGTGGGAGTACAGCAGGTAGGCCGCCCGGTGCAGCGCGACGACCGTCTTGCCGGTGCCGGGACCGCCCTGCACGACCAGCACGCCCGGGAGCGCTGACCGGATGATGCGGTCCTGCTCGGCCTGGATCGTGCCGACGATGTCGGAGAGCTTGCCGGAGCGGGACTCCTCGAGCGCCGCGATCAGCGCGCCCTGCCCCTGGACCTGGCCCTGGTCGAGTGCCGCGGTCGCCGAGCCGAACAGCTCGTCGTCGATGCCCAGCAGCACCTGGCCACGGCTCGCGAAGTGGCGACGGCGGCGCAGGCCCATCGGGTCCAGGCCGGTCGCCCGGTAGAACGCCTCGGCGATCGGGGCTCGCCAGTCGACGACGACCGGCTCGCTGTGCTCGTCCGAGACCGCGATGCGGCCGATGTGGAAGCTCTCGCCCTCGGGCTCCTGCTCGGTGGGCTCGGTGTCGACCCGACCGAAGACCAGCGAGCGCTCCCCCAGCTCCAGCTGGTGGAGGCGCTGACCGACCTGCTCCCAGACGACGTCACGCTCGTAGCGGTTCTGGAACGTGCCACCCGGGCCGTCGGAGACCCCTTCCCGCATCGACGCGGCCTTGGCCCTCAAGCGCTCCAGGCACTCGTACGCGTGATCGATGTAGGCCTGCTCGATCTCGAGCTCGGGGTGGTTGGCCACACGGTCTCCTGCGCTCCGCTACCCGCCGACGGGGGATCGACCAGTGTACCCGGGCGGTTCCGACGACCAACAGCCGCGCCGGCGTGGCGACCGCGCCTACGACCCGACGTCCTGACCCAGCTCCTTGAGAGCGCTGCGCAGCGCGAGGCGCAGCCGGCGGGCCTGGGCGGGATCCAGGTGGGCGACCATGCCGGTGCCGGCGGCGCCGACCTCTTCCACCAGCAGCTGCACGCGCAGCCCCGCGTCCTCGTAGTCGTCGCAGATCGACACCGCCCAGTTCACGGGCGCCATCTCCGCGGCGTCCTCCGGATCGACGGGCGGGACGGGGATCTGGTCGTCATCGATGCTGCGTCGCACGGGTACCTCCACGGAGAGGAGCGGCGCGGACCTGACCGCGTCCTGGGGCCTGACCCCATGTGAGCCCTGGAGCGTACGCGTGATTGACTGGCCGACGATGACCCCCTCGAGCGAGCGCACCGACGCCGACCCGGAGACCGGCCACGGCGACCACCGCGACTCTGCGTTCGTCCGGGCCTGCCGCGGGCTCCCCACGGACCGCACGCCGGTGTGGTTCATGCGCCAGGCCGGCCGCTCGCTGCCGGAGTACCGAGAGATCCGCGGCACCGGCACGATCCTGCGTGCCATCGCGGATGCCGACCTGGCGACCGAGATCACGCTCCAGCCCGTGCGCCGCTACGGCACCGATGCGGCGATCCTCTACTCGGACATCATGACGCCGGTCCACGCCATCGGCTTCGGCGTCGACATCGCCCCGGGGGTGGGTCCGGTCGTCGAGCAGCCCTTCTCGTCGGC
>JAFAFZ010000011.1 GCA_023423215.1 Actinomycetes bacterium | reverse complement strand
CTACGCCCCCGCGCGCGCGGGCGGGGGGGGGGCCCGGCCCCCGACCGGTGAACCACACGCCGCCGTGGGACGGCATGCCGGACAACTCCGAGATCCGCACCAAGGTCATCTCGAAGTCGGAGTACGAGAAGGAGCTCGAGAAGCTCCAGGCCGAGCTCGTGCGGCTGCAGGAGTGGGTGCAGCACACCGGACAGCGCATCGTCGTGATCTTCGAGGGTCGCGACACCGCCGGGAAGGGTGGGTCGATCAAGCGCATCACCGAGACCCTGAACCCCCGCTACTGCAAGGTCGTCGCGCTCGGCGTGCCCACCGAGCGCGAGCGCACCCAGTGGTACTTCCAGCGCTACATCGACCACCTGCCCGCGGCCGGCGAGATCATCCTGTTCGACCGCTCCTGGTACAACCGCGCCGGGGTCGAGAAGGTCATGGGGTTCTGCACCCAGGCCGAGTACGAGGAGTTCATGTACACCTGCCCGCAGATCGAGCGGGCGCTCGTGCGGTCGGGCATCTCCATCATCAAGTACTGGCTCTCGATCAGCGACGAGGAGCAGGAGCGGCGCTTCCTGGCCCGCATGACCGACCCGTCGAAGCAGTGGAAGCTCAGCCCGATGGACCTGCAGGCGCGCGCCCATTGGGTGGACTACGCCGAGGCCAAGGACGAGATGCTGACCCACACCGACATCCCCGAGGCGCCCTGGTACGTGGTCGACGCCGAGGACAAGAAGACCGCGCGCCTGAACCTGATCGCGCACCTGTTGAGCCACATCCCCTACGAGGACGTGCCGCGCGAGCCGATCACGATGCCGCCGCGCCAGGAGCGCGTCTACCGGCGGCCGCCGATCGACTCGCAGAAGTGGGTGCCGAAGCGCTTCCTCGTCGACCCCGACGCCAAGGGCAGGAAATCGAAGAAGAAGCGGTGAGCGCCGCGCCCGTCAGGGTCGGGCGTAGTTCCGGTCCGGCTCGGCGGGCGGCATCATGAAGCCCTCGCCGGGGCGCCAGCCGCTGGCCTTCAGGTCCTCGAGCACGTGGGTCATGTTCAGCAGGTCCTCCTCGTAGGAGAACTTGCCGTCACCCGCGTACACCAACGTCGAGATGCCGGACTGGCGGTAGCGGGTGCCGTCGGGCCGGGTGCCCGGCAGGACCTGGTCCCACTTGATGACCACGGTGTCGCCCGTGATCGCGACGTACTCGATCGGGAAGTCCCAGTCCTCGAGGCCGCGCATGCTCTCGTCGAAGAACTCGCGCAGGCGCTCGATGCCCTGCACGCGGCCCCATGCGGGATCGATGTAGACGGCGTCGTCGGTGAACAGGGTGGCCAGCGCGGTCCAGTCGGCCTCACGTGCGGCGATGCGCTCGCGCAGCGCGACGTACGCGTCGACGGCGGCCTGGACGTCCTCGGGTGCGTGCTCGGTCATGGACCGATCATGCCGCGTGGCACGCGTGCCATGTCGAGCGGAACGCGAGTCAGCGTGGGCGCGACCGCAACGGCATGGAACGCTGCAGGCCGCGTGCGCCGGCGAGCACCCCGGCGACCACCAGCAGGCAGAGCGCCATCCCGATCCCGCTCCGCAGGTCGTCACGCCAGTCGAGCACCTCCTCGGGCAGGGTCGACCCGGACACGAGCAGCTCGACCGCCGTGCCGGCGAGCAGCCCGATCGGCAGCAGCAGCGTCCCGAGGTAGGGCCCGAAGCGGTAGTACGCGGTGCCGACGAACCAGCCGCCGACCGCGAAGCCGGCGTAGGCGACCAGCGACTCGACGAACACGAGGCCCCACTGGTCCATCGAGTCGAAGACGTGCCGCTCGGACTGGTGCAGGGTGCGCACCACGTCGGCTGCGTCGAACACGACGCCCTCGACGAGCGCGACGGCCGTGACGATGGCGCTCCACGCGACCACCAGCAGCGCCAGCGCGACGAGCGAGCCACGGGCGGCGTCGCGACGGGTGACGCCGTTGGCGACGAACATCGGCAGGCCCTGGGTGGCGAGCACGACCGCGGCCGCGCCGATGATCCAGCGGGTCCAGCTCATGCCGGCGCCGACCCAGATGCTGTCGCCGAGCTCGCCGTAGCGCAGCGTCAGCACCACGATGCCGACCCACACGAGCACCGCCGCCAGCCAGACCCAGCCGACCCAGCCGAACGTCGCCCACCACGAGTAGCCGACGACGCGGCGGAACGCGCCGGGAGCGACCGCGAGCGAGTCGTCCGCGGCGGCCGGCGGTGGCGGTGCGGCTGCCGCAGGGGTGGTGCTCGGCGTCGTCCCGGGGGGAGTGGTGCTCACGGTCGTGCCTCCGTGGTCGTGGTGGTGGACGAGCCGGCGGCGGCGTCGCTCCCGACCGCCTCGGCGTCGATCGCGGTCAGGTGCACCAGCAGGTCGGCCAGCGCGACCGGCCCGACCTCGACGCCCGTCGCGGCGGCCGAGGCGCGTGCCGCGTCGTCCAGGGCGCCGTAGAGGGTGACCTGCGAGGTCGGGCCGAGGCGGCGCGACTCCAGCACCGTCGCGCCCTCGGCCAGGCGGTCGACGGCCTCGGCCGGACCGGTGAGCGTGACGCCGCGGGAGCGCAGGGTCTCGACGTCCTCGTGCAGCGACAGCCGGCCCCGCTCGAGCACGACCACGTGGTCGAGCAGCGGGGCGATCTCGCCGATGAGGTGGGTCGACACGACGACGGTGCGGGGCGAGCGCAGGTAGTCGGCGAGGAGCTCCTCGTAGAACACCTTGCGCCCGACCGCGTCCAGCCCGAGGTAGGACTCGTCGAAGAGGGTGAGCGGCGCGCGGCTCGCCAGGCCGATCACGATGCCGACCGAGCTGCGCTGCCCGAGCGACAGCGCCTTGACCTTGCGCTTCGGGTCCAGGCCGAAGCGGTCAAGCAGGTGCTGCGAGTACTCCTCGTCCCAGTGCGGTCGCAGACCACCGACCATCCACAGGGCGTCGCGGATCGAGCCGTCGGCCTCGACGTCCGCGGTCTCGCGCACCAGGCAGGTCGCCGCCATCAAGCCCGCGTGCTCGAACGGGTCGACGCCGCCGACGCGCACCTCGCCCCGGGTCGGTCGGCGGAACGCGGCGATGGTCTCGAGCAGGGTGGTCTTGCCCGCGCCGTTCCGCCCGATCAGCCCGCAGAGGGTGCCGGCGGGCAGGTGCAGCGTCACGTCGTCCAGCGCGGTGGTGCCGCCGTAGGTGCACGTCAGGTCGCGGGTGTCGATGGCCAGGGTCATGTCGTCGCTCCCGGTCGGTCGGTGTCGTCGAGGCGGCCGCTCGCGGCTCCCCGTGCGGCCAGGTGGTGCTCGAGGTGGGCGATGAGGTCCTCGGGTGGGATGCCGAGCACGGCCGCCCGGTCCAGCGCCGGGTCGAGCACCCCCCGGTAGAAGTCCTGTCGGGCCGCGGCCCGCAGCGTGGTCGCGGCGTCGTCGCTGACGAACATGCCGACCCCCCGTCGCTTGTAGATCACCCCGTCGGCGAGCAGCTCCTGGAAGGCCTTCGCCGCCGTCGCGGGGTTGATGCCGTAGAAGGTCGCGTACTGCGTCGTGGACATGACCTGGTCGCCCGCCTGCAGCGCGCCCGAGAGCACGTCGTCGCGGATGCGCTCCGCGATCTGCAGGTAGATGGGTCGTCCGTCCTCGAACACGTGACCGTCCTGGTTCAGTGGTTCGTTACTCGACTAATGAACCACTGAACCCGCGTCGTGTCAACCGCCCGAACGGTCGCGTGCGCTCCTCGGACGACGCCGTCGGGCGGGCCGAGCTCAGAGACGTTCGACGTTCGGCCCGGCGAACCGTCGGCGGGTGTCGAACACCGGCGTCCGCGCCGCCTCGAAGGGCGCGTAGTCGATGTCGTCGTGATCGGTGATGAGCACGACGACGTCGTACGCAGCGGGGTCGACCTCGTCCGGAGCGACGCGGCGCACGTGCTCGGGCCAGTGGTGGTCCTCGACGTGGGTGTCGACCGCGGACAGGTC
>JAFAFZ010000575.1 GCA_023423215.1 Actinomycetes bacterium | reverse complement strand
GGGGCGCGCGGCGGCGGGGGGGGGGGCCCCGCCCCCCCGCCCCCCTTCCCGCGGCCCGGGCGCGTGGCGCCGCGCCGGACGAGCTCAGAGCCAGCGCAGCTTGTCGGGGTTGCGCACGAAGTGGAGCGTGTCGATGCGACCGTCGCGCACCTCGATCGTGCCGACCTGCATGAGCTCGCCGTCGACCCACATCGCCAGGCCGGGCTCCCCGTTGACGGTGATGAGGCCCTCCTCGAGCCCGACCCGGCGCTCGGCGCTGCTGGGCCACACGCCGTGCAGGAAGTGCGCGACCTTGTCGCCGCCGACGATCGGGTGCCGCGCCGCCGCGACCTTCGGTCCACCGTCGCTCACCAGCACCGCGTCCGGCGTCAGCAGCTGCACCAGCGCGTCGAGGTCACCGCTCTGCGCGGCGCGCAGGAAGCTGGTGAGCAGTCGTCGGTGCTCGTCCAGGTCCGGCGTGAACCGCGGTCGGGCCTCGGCGACACGCCGGCGCGCCCGCGTGACGAGCTGGCGGCACGCCGCCTCGTTGCGGTCCAGGATCCTCGCCAGCTCGTCGTAGCCGTAGCCGAAGGTGTCGTGCAGCAGGAACGCCGCACGCTCGACCGGACCCAGCGACTCGAGCACCACGAGCATCGCGAACGAGACCGAGTCGGCCAGGTCCGCCTCGGCGGCGACCTCGTCGACCGGGCCGGCCGGCGCGGCCCCGGTCTCGCCCAGGCCGCGGATCGTCTCCGGCAGCCACGGTCCGACGTACTGCTCGCGCCGGACCCGGGCCGAGCGCAGGTGGTCGATCGAGAGCCGGGTCGCCACGGTCGTGGTGTAGGCCTCGGGCGACCGGATGTCCTCACGACCGAGCGCATCGCGGACCCGCACGACCGTCTCCTGCGCGATGTCCTCGGCCTCGGTGCGGCTGCCGAGCATGCGGTAGGCGACGCCCACGGCGCGATCACGCAGCGCGGACAGGTCCGCGTCCGCGTGCCCGCGGCCGGTGGCCGCGTCAGACACCGGCGGCCACCGGGACCTCGAGCGGCGCGGCGACCTTGCGGCTCGAGACCGCGACGCGGTTCCACACGTTGATGACCGCGATCGCCAGGACCAGGTAGGCGAACTCGGCCTCGTCGAAGTGCTCCCGCACCTGCGCGTAGACCTCGTCGGTGACGCCGTGCTCGCCGAGGCGGGTCACCTCGTCGGTCAGGGCCAGCACCGCCCGCTCGCGGTCGGTGAAGTACGGCGCCTCGCGCCACGCCGAGACGGCCACGATGCGACGCGGGTGCTCGCCCATCTCCATCCACGCCGTCGTGTGCATGTCGACGCAGTTGGCACAGCCGTTGACCATCGACGCACGCACCTTGATCAGCTCGAACAGGTGCGGGTCGACGTGCTCGCCGATCGCCATCGAGAAGGCGTAGGTCGCCTTGAAGCCCTTGGGTGCCACCGCCGCCATGTCGAGACGCTCTTCCATCGTGATCCTCCGATCGTGGCGACCCCGTGTCGCCGTCGCAGGGTTGACGAGACCGCGCCTGCGCCTGTGACCGGTCCGATGGAGATCCTTGCCGGACCGGACGCCGCCGACCTCAGCCCGACAGACCCGTGAGCTCGGCGACGCGTCCCAGCGCCGTCAGGTGCGCGTCGACGTCGGGCAGTTCGCGGGACATGGTGTCGACGGTCAGGTGAGACGCACCTGCGGCTCGCCACGACTCGACCCGGCGCACGAAGCGGTCCGGGTCGTCGGGCGACCACACGACGCGACCCTCCATGCCGATGTCGGACGGGTCGCGCCCGGCCTCGTGCGCCGCCGACGCCACGACCCGGAGGGCGTGGTCCAGATCGGGCCCGGGACGCACCTGGGGGAACCACCCGTCGCCGAGCCGTCCGACGCGCCGGTAGGCCGGATCGGATCGGCCACCGAACCAGATCGGGATCGGCCGCTGGAGCGGCAGCGGTGCGAGCCCGGCGCCGACGACCCGTTCGCCTGGCCCGTCCGCCGTGAGCGAGGTCTCGGTCCAGAGCCGCCGCAGCAACGGCACCTGCTCGTCCATCCGGGCGCCCCGCGCGGCGAAGTCCTGCCCGAGCGCGTCGTACTCGACGTGGTTCCACCCGACCCCGACCCCGAGCCGGAAGCGCCCGCCGGTCAGCAGGTCGACCTCGGCCGCCTGCTTCGCCACGAGCACCGTCTGGCGCTGCGGGAGGATGATGATGCCGGTGACTAGCTCGACGTCGGTGACGGCGGCCAGGAAGCCGAACATCACGAACGGCTCGTGGAACGTCGTGGACACGTCGTAGGGCCCGGCCCACCCCGGGTGGACCACCGGGTCGGCGCCGACCACGTGGTCGTACGCGAGCAGGTGCGAGAACCCGAGCGGTCCGACGGCTTCGCCGTAGGCGCGCACCGCGCCCCGGTCGCCGCCGAGCTCGGTCTGGGGGAAGACGCCGCCGATGCGCACCGTCAGCCGGCCAGATCGACCGCGACCACCGGGATCACCCGATCGGTCTTCTGCTGGTATTCGGCGAAGGCGGGGAAGCGCTCGGCCTGGGCGGCGTACACCTCGGAGCGCCGAGGCTCGTCGAGCACTCGTGCGGTGCCGGCGCGCGTCTCGGTGCCCAGCTCGACGGTGACCTCGGGGTTCGCCAGCACGTTGTGGTACCAGGCCGGGTTCACGTCCGCGCCGGCGTAGGACGCGAACAGGTAGATCGTGTCGGCGTCGCCGTCGTCGGCCTGGTACATCAGCGGGCTCGGGCGCTGCTCGCCCGACTTCGCTCCGGTCGTCGTGAGGATGAGCAGCGGCGCCTCGCCGAAGGCCTCGGTGCGACCGCCGTTCGCCCGGAACTCGGCGATGATCGCCTCGTTGAAGTCCATCGTGTCGTCGCTCATCTCACACCTCGTGGTTCGGTCGTACGGGCTCCGCACGTGGTCGCCCCGGTCGGGTCCGGGTCGGCCCTCGGATGACGAGAGCCCGGTGGGCGGGCGATAGATTCCCGTTCCTCACGACGGGGGAAACACGGTGGAGCACGAGACGATCGAGTACACGGAGCGGGACGGCGTCGCTGTCGTCACGCTCAACCGGCCCGAGGTGCACAACGCCTTCAACGAGACGATGAAGCACGAGCTGCGCGGCATCTGGCAGTCGCTGCGCACCAACGACGACGTGCGCGCCGTCGTGCTGACCGCCGCCGGCGAGAAGGCCTTCTGCACCGGCATCGACCGCTCCGAGGTGCCCGCCGACGAGGGCGAGTTCACGTTCTCGCCCTACAACTACGACGACCCCGGCAAGGAGCTCGGCCCCCGCAGCCAGCAGCTGTGGAAGCCGGTCATCGCTGCCGTCAACGGCATGGCCTGCGGCGGAGCGTTCTACCTGCTCGGTGAGAGCGACGTCATCATCGCCGCCGACCACGCGACCTTCTTCGACCCGCACGTCACCTACGGCATGCCGGCCGTGTTCGAGCCGACCCTCATGCTCGCCCGGATGCCGTTCGGCGAGGCGATGCGCATGAGCCTGGTCGGTGCCTCCGAGCGCATCGGTGCCGCCAAGGCCGAGCAGATCGGCCTCGTCAGCCAGGTGGTGCCGGCGGACCAGCTCCAGGAGACCGCCTTCGAGCTGGCGGCGACCATCGCGTCGTTCCCCGCCCCCGCCGTCCAGGCCACGCTGCGCACCCTGTGGGCCGCACGCGACCTGTCGACCGCGCAGGCCGTCGAGCTCGGCAACGTGTTCCTGCACCTGTCGATGAGCGCGGAGTCGATGGCCGAGGGCCAGCAGACCTTCGCGACGCGCGAGAAGCGCAAGCCGACCATCCGCTGACCGACGCCCGCGGCGTCAGCACGTTCGGGTGCGCCCGGCCCGGCCGCCCCTACGATGCCCCGATGGCCATCGCCCGGGAGGTCCCGGACCCGATGCCCGACCAGCACGAGGCCGACGTCGCCGGCAGCGCCGCGTGGTGGGCGGCGAGAGCGGCGAGGACCGCGCGTCGCCGACCGCGGGCCGACGGCCTGACCATCGAGCGGATCGGCGACGCCGCGGTGCAGCTCGTCGACGCGGAGGGCCTCGGCGCGCTGACGGTGCGACGACTGGCGGACGACCTGGGCACCGGCAGCGCGTCGCTGTACCGCCACGTCGCGAGCCGCGACGAGCTCATCGTGCTGATGGTCGATCGGGTCATCGGCGAGGTCGTGCTCCCCGAGCCCGAGCTGCCGGGTCGTGAGCGGGTCGAGCAGCTCGCCCACGAGCTGCGACGCGTGCTGCTCGACCACGCGCAGCTGCTCCCCGCACTGACGGCGGCGCCGCTCCTCGGTCCGCGGGCGGTCGAGGGCTCGGGCGTCGGGCTCGAGAGCATGCTCGCCGCCGGCTACCCGCCACGCGTCGCCGTGCCCGCCGTGCTCGCGCTGATCGACTTCGTGCTCGGCACCGTCTACTTCGACACCAGCAGCGCCGGGCGCAGCTTCGCCGCGTCGCGTGAGCTCGGCGGCTCGGCCCCGGACGTGCCGAGTGCGGACGACGTGTTCGAGTTCGGGCTCCAGACCTTCCTGGCCGGGCTCGAGCACCGCAGCTGAGCCTCCGTCCCACTCCCTCGACCACCCCTCCGAACCGGGGGCGGAAGCACGTGCTCCGACATGTACGTCCGCACCCGCTTCCCGACCGGGGATGGCGCCCAGCAGGAAATGCGATCAGCGATCGCCTATCGTGCGGTCGTCGTGGCGCGGTGCCGCGAGATCGGGGAGGCACACGATGACGACCGACCGCCTGTCGCTGGGCGATCCGAACTTCTGGCGGCGACCGCTCGAGCAGCGCATGGCCGACTTCGCCGAGCTGCGAGAGGCCGAGCCGTTCACGCTGGCCCGCTCGGACAACCCGCTCACGGGCGTGCCCGACGACTTCTACGCCGTCACCCGCTACTCGGACGTCATCGAGATCAGCCGCCACCCGCAGGACTACTGCTCGGGCAAGGGGTCGATCTCGATCGCCGACATGCCCACCGAGGCGATGGAGTTCTTCGGCTCGTTCATCACGATGGACGACCCCCGCCACGCCCGCCAGCGCGGCATCGTCGCCCGGTCGTTCACGCCGCGGGCGCTGCAGGGCGTGCTCGACTCGGTCGAGACCATCTGCACCGAGGTCATCGACGACATGTGCGAACAGGGCGAGGTCGACCTGGTCGAGGCGCTTTCGCAGCCGTTCCCGCTGCTGGTCATCTGCGACATGATGGGCATCCCCCGGAGCGAGTTCGGCACCGTGCTCGACGCGACCAACGTCATCCTCGGCGCCGGCGATCCCGAGATGCTCGGCGGCAAGGACGACATCGTCGCCGCGCTGTTCGAGGCGGGCATCACCCTGACGACGCTGATGGGCGAGCTCGCCGAGGAGCGTCGCAAGAACCCGAAGGACGACCTGACCTCGGCGCTCGTGCACAACGACGTCGGCGAGGACATGCTCGCCCCGGAGGAGATCGCGCCGTTCTTCATCCTGCTGGCCGTCGCGGGCAACGACACGACCCGTACGGCGACCAGCATCGGCATGCACCTGCTCGGCCAGCACCCGGACCAGCGCCGGATCTGGCAGGACGACCTCGAGGCCGTGACCCCGACCGCCGTCGAGGAGATCGTGCGGATGGCGTCGCCGGTCACCTTCATGCGCCGAACGGTCACGCACCCGCTGACGCTGTCCGGCCACGACTTCGACGAGGGCGACAAGCTCGTCCTCTTCTACGGGGCGGCGAACCGCGACCCACGCGCGTTCGAGGACCCCGAGCGCTTCGACGTGCGACGCGACCCGAACCCGCACATCGGCTTCGGCGGGCCCGGTCCGCACTTCTGCCTCGGTGCGCACCTGGCCCGGCGGGAGCTGTCCGTCGTCTTCCGCCAGCTGCTCACCCGCCTGCCGGACATCGAGGTCGTCGGCGAGCCGACCTACCTCGAGGCGGCGGGCGTCCCGCTGGTCGGCGGCATCAAGCGCCTGCCGGTCCGCTTCACGCCCACCGCTCGCGTCGGCGCCGCGTGACGCCATGAGCTCCTCGGCCACGCGGGACCCGTCGCGACGTCTGGCGGCCGCGCTCGAGCCGGTCGCCGGGCAGGTCTACTTCTCGACCGACTGCCACGCGCGCTACGAGGAGCTCGGGTTCGACGCGAGCCCTGCGCAGGTCGGCGGCGTCGCCATGCCCGACGGCGTCGCGTACTTCACCAGCCGCGGCTCGGTCATGGGCCAGGTGCCGGGCGAGCTCGTCGCCGCGGCGTTCGCGGTGTTCAACCCCGCGGTCGTCGTCCCCGCCGTCGCGCACGGCTGGACGCTCACCGACGCCGCCACGATCTGCGCCGCGCGCACCGACGGCGCGATCGCCTCGCTGACCCGGATGCTGGGCGAGCACCCGGACGGCGTCGACCGCGTCGTCGAGCTGCTGTCGCGGGCCGACGAGCCGCTGCGGCCCGAGGGTCGCCCGCTCCACGCCGGCCTCCGCTCGCTCCCCCTGCCGGACACCCCGCTCGGCGCGGCGTGGCGCCTGGCCGACCGCCTGCGCGAGTACCGCGGCGACGCGCACACCGCTGCGTGGACCAGCGCCGGGTTCGACGCGACCGAGATCGGTCTGCTGAGCGAGCTGTACTGGGGGCTGCCGCCGCGCAGCTACGTGCGCACTCGAGCCTGGAGCCGGGCGGACCTGGACGCCGCCGAGGCCCGCCTCGAGGCCCGGGGCCTGCTGGCGGACCACGCGCTCACCGACCGCGGGCGCCGGGAACGAGAGGGAGTGGAGGTCGCCACCGACCTGCAGTGCGCACCGATCGTCGACGCGCTCGGCGACGACCTGGACGAGCTGGTCGACCTGCTGCTGCCGTGGGGCGCGGCGGTGCGCGA
>JAFAFZ010000574.1 GCA_023423215.1 Actinomycetes bacterium | reverse complement strand
GTCCGACACCCCTGCTGCCGACTCGCCCGCGGTCACACCGATCGAGGTGCGTGACGAGGACCTGGCCCAGGTCCGGTACGACGACGACGGCCTGGTGCCCGCGATCGTGCAGGACGTCGAGACGCACGCGGTGCTGATGATGGCGTGGATGAACGCCGAGACGTTGCGCATGAGCCTCGAGCAGGGGCGCACCGTGTTCTGGTCCCGTTCGCGGCAGGAGGTGTGGCGCAAGGGCGACACGTCGGGCGACCGCCAGTTCATCCGCTCGGCGTCCTACGACTGCGACGGGGACACGCTGCTGTTCCAGGTCGAGCAGGAGGGCAACGGCGCCTGCCACACCGGCGCGTACTCCTGCTTCTTCCGCGACTTCGGCGCATGAGCGCAGAGGTGGCCGAGGCGCCGTCGGGCGCACGCATCGTCCCGGACCGCACGACGTTCCGCGAGCTCGCCCGGACCCACCGGGTCGTGCCCGTCTGGCGCACGCTGCTGGCCGATCTGACGACCCCGGTCGCGGCGTTCGCCCGGCTCTGCGGCGACGACGACCACGGCCGTCCCGGGTTCCTGCTCGAGTCGGTCGACCACGGCGGGCAGTGGGGACGTTGGTCGTTCGTCGGGCGGGACCCGCGGGCGAAGCTCGTCAGCCGCGACGGCACCCTGCGGTGCACGGGCGAGCTGCCCGCAGCGATGCCGACCGACCGCGGCGTGCTCGCCGCGCTCGAGGTGCTGCTCGAGCACTACCGCACCCCGCTCGCGCAGGACTACGGCGAGGACGGCGGCGGCCTGCCGCTGCTGCACTCGGGCGTGATCGGGTTCCTCGGCTACGACGTCGTGCGAGAGGTCGAGCGCCTTCCGGACGCCCCGCCGGACGATCGAGGCTGGCCCGACGCCGTGCTGTCGGTCATCGGCGAGCTGGCCGCGTACGACCACTGGAACCAGCAGGTCACGCTCGTCGCGAACGCGTTCGTGGACGAGGGAGCGGACGGCGCCGAGCTGGACGCCGCGTACGACGAGGCGATCGCCCGCCTCGAGCAGATGGCGATCGACGGCGCGAGCCCGCTCGACGAGCCGCTGGTGCAGGCGCCCGAACCGGGTGAGGTGCCGCCGGTCGTGTCGTCGATGGGCACGGGGGAGTACGAGGCGGCGGTCGCCGCGGCGAAGGAGTACATCCTCTCGGGCGACATCTTCCAGGTCGTGCTGGCGCAGCGCTTCGACGTCGACATGGACGCCGATCCGCTCGACGTCTACCGGGTGCTGCGTCGCATCAACCCCAGCCCGTACATGTACTTCGTGCGGGAGGAGGAGCTGACGCTGGTCGGCTGCTCGCCCGAGCCGATGGTGCAGCTGCTCGACGGGCAGGTCATCTCGCGCCCGATCGCGGGGACCCGCTTCCGGGGTCGCACCGACGAGCACGACCGCCAGCTCGCCGCCGAGCTGATCGAGCACCCGAAGGAGCGGGCCGAGCACATCATGCTGGTGGACCTGGCCCGCAACGACGTGGGCCGCGTGGTCGAGTACGGCACCTGCCACGTCGACGAGCTCATGACGCTCGAGCGGTTCAGCCACGTCATGCACCTGACCTCGCAGGTCTCGGGCACCCTCGCCCAGGGCCGGACGCCGATCGACGTGCTGCGCGCGACCCTGCCGGCGGGCACGGTGTCGGGGGCGCCGAAGGTCCGGGCGATGGAGATCATCGACGAGCTCGAGCCGACCCGTCGTGGCCCCTACGCCGGGGTGGTCGGGTACCTGGACTTCTCGGGCAGCATCGACACGGCCATCGCCATCCGCACGATGATCGTCGCACCGCCCGGGCCCGACGGGCGTCGGCGCGCCTCGGTGCAGGCCGGTGCGGGCGTCGTCGCCGACTCGGTCGCCTCGGACGAGGAGCTCGAGACCCGGAACAAGGCCAAGGCGCTGCTGTGCGCCGTGCCCGCGGCCGAGGCCATGACCGCCCAGCGCCGCGCGGCACGAGGTGCCTCGGGCTGAGAGACTCGGCGCATGACCGACGTGACGGCGGACTACCTGGCACTGAAGCGAGAGGTCGCCGCGGTGCGCGTGCCGCGGGACGTCATCCGGGCGTTCGGCGCCGACGCGGTGTCGTTCCTGCAGGGGCAGATGTCCCAGGACGTGACCGGCATGGCGGCAGGCGAGTCGCGTCGGGCCCTGCTGCTGGAGCCGCAGGGGAAGGTCGACGCCTGGGTGCGGGTCTGGGGTCGACGGGTGGCCGACGAGGTCCTGATCGACGTCGACGGCGGGGCCGGTCAGGCGGTGCTCGACCGGCTGAACCGCTTCCGCCTGCGCGTGAAGGTCGAGCTCGAGCTGCTCGACTGGGAGTGCGTGGCGCTGCGCGGTCCGGCGACGCCGCCGGTGGACGACCCGTCGCTCGTGGCCGAGCTGAAGGGCGAGGTCGACTGGGCCGGCGTGCGCGGCGTCGACCTGCTGGGTCCCGAGGTGCACCTTCCGCCGAACATCCCGGTGGCAGGTCTCGACGCGTACGAGTCGGTGCGCATCGAGGCCGGCTGGCCCTCGATGGGCCGCGAGCTCGGCGCCGACGTCGTGCCCCTGGTCATCCCCGCCGAGGCGGGGCAGTGGCTCATCGACGGCTCGGTGAGCTTCACGAAGGGCTGCTACACGGGCCAGGAGCTTGTGGCCCGGGTCGACTCCCGTGGGGGCAACACCCCACGCCACCTGCGTGGTGTGGTGCTGGGTGCGAACGTGCTGCCGCCCGCCGGCGCCGAGGTCGTCGTCGACGGCGAGGTGCGGGGCACGCTGACCAGCGTCGGCGAGTCGCTCGACCTGCGGGCACCGGTGGCGCTCGCGTACGTGCACCGCTCGGTCGAGCCGGGTGCGCAGGTCGTGGTGCGCTGGGGCGGCGACGAGGGTGGACCGGAGGGCGAGGCGCCTGCGCAGGTGCGCGCGCTGCCGCTCGTGCCGGGCGACGCCGCCTGAGCGGCCGCCCGGTTCAGGGCAGCGGGAGGCGGAACCAGACGACGGTGCCGCCGCCGGGCGGGCTGTCGGCGCCGACGTCCCCACCCATCGCCGCGACCAGCTCGCGCACGATCGCCAGTCCGAGCCCCGAGCTCGACTCCCTGCGGACCGGCTGGTGCTGGCTCTGGTAGAGCCGCTCGAACACGTGGGGCAGGTCGACGGCGGCGATGCCGGGCCCGTCGTCGCCCACCGAGACCACGACGTGGCGGCCGTCGCCGTCGCTGTGCACCTCGGTCCGCACGACCAGCGTGGTCGTCGCGAAGCGCAGCGCGTTCCCGACGAGGTTGCCCACGACCTGGGCCACCCGATCGGGGTCGAACCACCCCTCGGCGGGCGGGCCGGGGACGAGCTCGAGCGCCAGTCCGGAGCGCTCGACCTCGGGCGCCAGCGGATGCACGGCGTCGGCGACGACCTGGGTCAGGTCGGAGGGCACGGGGTGCAGGGCGAACGCGTGGGCATCCAGGCGGGCCAGGTCGAGCAGGTCGTGCACGAGCCGCTCCAGGCGACGGCTCTCGGCCGAGATCACCTCGGCCGCCTGCGCCGGGTCGTCGACCGCGCCGTCCGAGATGGCCTCGGCGTAGCCCTTAATCGAGGTGAGCGGCGTGCGCAGGTCGTGCGAGACCGAGAGCAGGAACTGCTGCTCGAGGCCCTTCGAGCGTTCGAGGGTGTCGGCCATCGAGTTGATCGATCGGGCGAGCACCGCCGACTCGTCGTTCGCTCCCGCGTCCGGGTCCGGCAGGCGGGCGGCCAGGTCGCCGGTCGCGATGCGGCTGGTGACGTCGGTGGCCTGCTG
>JAFAFZ010000241.1 GCA_023423215.1 Actinomycetes bacterium | reverse complement strand
CGCGTGCCGTCGTCCGAGATGGACGAGGTGCGGGTGAGGACCCAGCTCACCTCGCCGTCCGCGCGCACGATGCGGTGCACCCACTCCGCCGCAGTCTCGCGGTGGGCCAGCGCACGGTTCGCCGCCGCCGTGACGCGCGCCAGGTCGTCGGGGTGCACCATCGACTGGTACAGCCCGCGTGACGCCGGCGTGCCGATCGGCAGGCCGAGGATGCGGTAGAGCTCGTCGGACCAGGTCATGCGACCGGTCCCGACCTCGATCTCGAAGCTGCCGAGGTGGGCGTTGCGCTGCGCGTCCGCCAACCGCCGGCGATCCTCCTCGGCCGCGCGGGCCAGCTCGAGTCGGTCGGTCAGGTCGACGCTCACGCCGATGACACCGATCAGCTCGCCGTGCTCGTCGTGCAACGGCGTGTTGGTGACCGAGGCGAGGAAGCGGCGCCCGTCGCGGGCGCGCACCCAGACGTCGCCGGACCAGCTCTGGCCCGCCGAGATGCGCTCGACGACGTCCGTCACGTGCTCGATCGCGGCGATCGGGCCGGTCATCTCGACGACGTCGCGTCCGACCGCCTCCTCGGCGGTCCAGCCGTAGAGCTCTTCGGCCGTCGTGTTCCAGAACTGCACGACGCCCGACAGGTCCGTCGCGATGACGGATCGCCCCACGGCCTGGAGCAGCGCCGACTGGAAGCGCATCGACTCGTCGGCCGCCCGGCGGTCGGTCACGTCGCGCACGTTCGCGACGACGTAGCCGACGTCGGGGTTGTCGAGGAGGTCGGTCACGATCTCCTCGACCCAGCGCACCCTGCCGCCCGCGGCGATGACGCGGAACTCGACGCGCACGTGACCACCCGGCGTGACCCGCAGCAGCTCGAGCATCGCCCGCTCGCGGTCGTCCGGGTGGATCAGGTCGAAGCCGTTGCGCCCGACCAGGGGCATCTCGTCCAGGTCGAACAGGTGCGAGGTCGCGGGGCTCGCCCAGGCGATGGTGCCGTCCGGCTCGAAGAAGATCACCGCGACGGTCGAGTGCTCGAGGATGGCGTCGACGCGCTGGCGCTCGGCGCGCAGGGCGTCCCACGCATCCGGCGTCGCCGCCGCGTCGTGGTCGGTCGCACGCGTCCGCAGCGCCGAGCCGGGCGGGTCCACGTCGCCGGGGGCCAGCTCCGGGGGGTGGACGACCGTCTCGGCCACGTCGACCGAGACCTCGATCGAGACCGGACCGACCGACGTGCGCAGCGGCAGGACCAGCTCGCGTCGCAGGCGCGCGACGAGGGCGTCCGTCACCGCGGTGTCCAGGTCGCTGCAGATCACCGAGCACCCGCCGCGCCCGACGCGCACCACGACGTCGTCCGCGCGCACGATCGAGCTGATGCGGGCCGCCACGCCGGCGGCCAGCTCGTCGACCACGGCGCGGCCGAGCGAGCGGTCGAGCTCCTCGAGGCCGACGATCGCGACGTCCACGAGCGAGGCCGGCCGTGCGGCCGCATGGCGTCGGTCCGCCGCGGTGCCGTCCGAGGCGTGGTCCTGCGCGGCCGACGGAGCGGCCGGGCCCAGCGGCTCGTGGGTGCTCATCGCTCGACCTCCCTCCTGACCCGATCCCATCGACGTCACGGCGTGGCGGTCGAACGCTCGACCGACCACTGAGGATCGGCAGTCCCCCTGGCCGACTGTAACTCGTTGAGCGCGCCACTGATCCGGCGTCAGCGCGCCGGTCGTTCGGTGCTCAGGGGGCGTCGGCCCAGGGAGGCAGCGGGGCGGGGATCCGCCCGAGCGGCGACTCGACCTCGCCGAAGCGCTCGGAGCCGTCGTTCCAGTCGCGGCTGGCGCGCACGGCCTCGTCGCGGGTGCGCACGACGAAGTTCCACCACATGAGCAGCTCCTCGCCGAAGGGCTCACCGCCCAGGAGCATCACGTGCACGGGACGGTCCGCTCCGGCACCGGACCCCACGGACAGGCGCAGGTGGTCGGTGCCGGGCGCCAGGTCGGCCAGCACGTCGGCGTCGACCGCGGTGCCGTCGACGCCGATCGTCCCGTCGAGCGGCAGGAGGGCGTGCTCGAAGCGCGGATCCACCTCGATGGTGACGTCGCCCCCGCGCAGCGCCAGCTGCGCGCCCACCAGCGGCGTCGCGACCGTGGCGGGTGACGCTGCGCCGTGCAGCTCGCCCACGAGCACGGTCGCACGGGCGGCGCCCAGGTCGACCTCGGGCAGCTCGGCGTGGTGCTCGAACGCGGACGGTCCGTGGCGCGTCGCCTCGGGCTGGGCCACCCAGAGCTGCACGCCGTGGGTGGTGCTGCCGTCCGGGCGGCCCTGCTCGGCGTGCGCGACCCCGTCGCCGGCGGTCATCAGGTTGAGCTGGCCGGGACGGATCCACTGGTCCGACCCCAGGCTGTCGGTGTGCCGTTCGGTGCCCTCGAGCAGCCAGGTGACGGTCGACAGGCCGGTGTGGGGGTGTGGTCCGACGGCGAGCGCGACGTCCGATCCGGGCGGCGTCGGACCGAAGTGGTCCGCGAAGCACCACGCGCCGACGGTGCGCACCGCCCGCCGTGGGAGGGCCCGGCGCACCTCGAGCCCGGCGACGTCGGCGAGGTGGCTCGGCTGCAGCTGCACGACCCGATCGTACGGGCGACTCGCTGCGGGGACGCCGCGTCGCGGCCG
>JAFAFZ010000508.1 GCA_023423215.1 Actinomycetes bacterium | reverse complement strand
CCGCACCACCGGCCGCCGCGGCGGGCACGAGCGCGCCCGAGCGGCTGCGTCGGGACGCGCCGGCGCCCGAGAGGCCCGACCAGCGCGAGTCCCACGACGGCACCTGCATCGCGGTCGACAGGCCGATGATCGCCCAGGCCAGCTTGTTGTTCAGCAGCGGCAGGAAGAACGCGCTGGAGAGCACCGGGACGAGCATGACGAAGACGGTGGTGGAGAGCTCCTTCAACTGGAGCCACCGTGGTCGGATCAGGCCGTACATCGCGACGACGAACACCGACGCGAAGATGCCGAGGCCGATGATGCCGAGGTCCGCGACCGTGTCCAGGTACGTGTTGTGGGACGAGACGTCCTCACGCTTCTCGGCCAGCTGGCCCGACCCCTGCGTCGTGCGCAGGTTGGGCGGGATGAGCAGGCGGATCTGCCCGAACCCGTAGCCGGTCAGCGGCTGCTCCTTGATGAGCGGGAGCGAGACGGTCCAGAAGTCGAGGCGACCGGCGCCGCGGTCGGCGAAGCCGCGCTCCAGGTTCGCCGGGTTCGAGATGAAGCCGACGACGAAGGCCAGCGCGCCGATGACGATCGCGGTGATCGCCACCCGTGAGCGGCGCCCGGCGCTCAGGCCGGGTCGGGTCACCATCGTCGCCACGATCGCGATGGCGCCGCTGATCAGGCCGGAGCGGCTGCCCGCGCCCGCCGCGCCGCCGAGCACCAGGACCAGCGTCAGGGTGTAGAGCCACTTCTGCTGCTTCGTCTCGGCGTGACGGCGGTAGTACACCGTCAGCGGGATCATCGACGCCTCGAGCAGGCCGAAGAAGTTCGGGTCGTCGTTGAAGCCGGACGAGCGGCCGCCCAGGACCAGGCCCATCACGCCCACGGCCGAGCCGAAGAGGCCGCCGATCCAGTACGCGCGCAGGAACTTGTGCACCACCTCGTGGCTGTCCACCAGGGTCGAGATCGCCGCGAAGTAGATCAACCCCAGGGTGAACATCAACATGTTGTTGATCCAGGTGCTGCTCTCGGCCGACCAGAGCCCGCTCACGGCCGCCCAGGTGAACAGCAGCCAGATCGGCACCCAGCTCCGCACCGGCAGCGCGGGCGGTCGCCACTTCTCGACGACGAACTTGTAGATGAGCAGCAGCGCCGCGAACGCCGCCACGAAGCGGCCGATGCGCACCGGACCCGTGCCGATGCCGTCGAAGTGGATCAGGAAGGCGACGACCTGGATGAACAGGAAGCCCCGCTGCCAGACCCAGGTCAGCAGGCCGACCGCGATCGCCAGGACGATGAGGAGCAGCACTCCCCACTTCGTGAAGATCGCCAGGACCACGGCGGGCACCGCCACGACGCCGAGCGCGATCGCAGCGCCCGTCGTCCACGGGGGACGGGGCGGCGCGGTCTGCGTCGTCGGTCGATCGATGGTCTGCAACCGCTCCCCCGGGCCGTACCGCCCCGTGCGGGCGATCCCGACCGGGCAGCGTACCGGTCGCGCTCCGGCGCACGACAGCGCTGCGGAGCCGTCGGGCTGGGTGTCAGACTCGTGCGGTGACCTCCGGAGCCGAGCCCGCGACCGATCCCTTCACCCTGGCCGCGACGGACGCCGCCCGGCTGGGCGACGAGCTGGGGGCGCACCGGGCGGCGGTGGTGCTCGGTTCCGGCTGGGCCGAGGTGGGCGCCGCCCTCGGCTCGGTGCGTGGCGAGCTGGCCATGTCGTCCCTCCAGGGCGTGCCGGAACCGACGGTGCCGGGCCACGGCGGCACCATCCGCTCCGTCGAGGTGGCACGGAGCGACGGCGGGTCGCTCCCGGTGCTCGTCCTGGCCGGCCGGTCGCACCTGTACGAGGGGCACCCGCCGTCCACGGTGGTGCACGCCGTGCGCACAGCGGTGCTGCACGGCTGCGGCACCGTGCTGCTGACGAACGCCGCCGGATCGCTGCGCGCCGAGGTCGGCATCGGCGCGGCGGTGCTGATCTCGGACCAGATCAACCTGTCCGGGTCGAACCCGATGTGCGGCGCCGAGCCGCCCGCCGCGCACGGCGGACGCTTCGCGGACCTGTCCGAGCTCTACAGCCGACGCCTGCGCTCCGCCGCGCTCGCGGCGCACCCGGACCTGGTCGAAGGGGTCTACGCCGGCGTGCTCGGCGGCAGCTACGAGACCCCGGCCGAGATCCGCATGCTGCGCACCCTGGGCGCCGACCTGGTCGGCATGTCGACGGTGCTCGAGTCGATCGCCGCGCACCACCTGGGCGCCGAGGTCTTCGGCGTGTCGCTGGTGACCAACCTGGCGGCCGGCATGCAGACCACCCTGGACCACGCGGACGTGCTCGCGGCCGGCGCCGCGTCGACCGACCTGCTGGTCGAGCTGCTCCGCAGCGTCCTCGACGTGGTGTGATCGTGGCCGGAGCCGGCGACGACCCGGGCCGACGCACCGCCGAGCTGCTCGAGGTGGCGGACCGCTGGATGCGCCTCGATCCCGATCCGACCACCCGCGAGCAGCTCTCGGCCGTCGTCGGACGGGGCGACGCCGCCGAGCTGGAGGAGCTGCTCGGACGACGCCTGGCCTTCGGCACCGCCGGACTGCGCGCGCCGCTCGGCCCCGGGCCGAACCGCATGAACCGACTGGTGGTCCGACAGGCTGCGGCGGGCCTGTGCCGGCACCTGCTCGCGACGGTCGACGACGCCGCCCGGCGTGGGGTGCTCGTGGGGCACGACGCCCGCCACGGCTCGGCCGCCTTCGCCGCGGACGTCGTCGAGGTCGTGCGGGCGCACGGCGTCGAGGTGCACGGCTTCGACGAGGCGGTGCCGACCCCGCTGGTGGCCTTCGGCGCCCGGCACCTGGGCACCGCGGCAGCGGTCGTGATCACCGCCAGCCACAACCCGGCCGCCGACAACGGCATGAAGGTCTACTGGGAGGACGGTGCGCAGATCGTGGCGCCCGTCGACGCCGGCATCGCCGCGGCGATCGACGCCGTCGCGGCGGAGGGGACGGTGCTGCCGGCGGGTGCGGTCGAGCACGGCAGCTGGACGGTGCACGGC
>JAFAFZ010000454.1 GCA_023423215.1 Actinomycetes bacterium | reverse complement strand
CCCGATGCCTCGGGTGGGCGGTCTGCTGTCCGGGCAGCGGTCGGGTGGCTTGCGGTGGGAACGGCTGCCTTCCCGAACCAGGGCGGATCTGGTCGCTGGGCGACCCTTCGTGCCCTACTTGGGCTGTCTGCGTCGGCACCGATCGTGTGCGCTGGTGGTCGCAGAGCGACCGTCTCCACGCACGATTGCCGGACACGCTGCCGGATGACGGATCGTGCGTGCTGGTGGTCGCAGAGCGACCGTCTCCACGCACGATCCGGGCGGTCAGAAGAGCGTGGTGGGACCGGTCGCCATGGGTTCGGGCAGCGGATCGAGCTCGGGCACGAGCGCTCGCACCTCGTCGTGCAGCTGCCGGGCGAGCCCCAGCGCCTCGTCGTTGTCCGGCGTGTGCAGGAAGAAGGTCGGCCGACGACCCTCGCGCAACCACTCGGCCAGCACGGGCAGCCAGACCTGCCAGCCGTCGACCGTCACGTCGACGTCATCACGGCCGACGTAGCGCACGATCGGCTCGTCGCTCAGCGCGGCGGTGCGACGGGGGAGGCGGGGCTTCTGGTCCCAGCCCTCACGCTCGGCATCACTCGTGGGCGGCGCGGCGAACAGGGTCGTCGTGTCGAAGGTGATCCACTCGACCCCGTGGCTGTGCAGCAGCGACTCGAGCTGCCCCTGCGCCGGGCCGGCGCCGAAGAAGTCGGGGTGGCGGACCTCGACGCCGTAGCGGTGCGCGGCGGGAAGGCGCGGCAGGAACCGTGCGAGCGAGTCGAGCTCGGACGGACCGAACGACGCGGGCAGCTGGATCGTCAGCGTGCGCGCCCGCGGGCCGAGCGGCTCGATGGCGGCGAGGAACTCCCGCATCTCGGCGGTGCAGTCCCGCAGGCGCAGCTCGTGGGTGACGGTGCGGGGCAGCTTGAAGACGAAGCGGAAGTGCTCGGGCGCGTCCTGCGCCCAGTTGGCGATCGTGTTGGCGGACGGGATGCCGTAGAAGGTCGTGTTGCCCTCGACCGCCGTGCACCACGTCGCATACGCGGTGAGCTGCTCGCGACGGCCCAGGCCCTCGGGCAGGAACCGGCCCTGCCAGGGCAGGTGCGCCCACATCGGGCATCCGACTCGCAGCTCCATCGCCGTCGAGCGTAGGGGCGCTCCCGCCGGTCCGGACACGAGGGGGTGACGCTGTCACACGCCGGTCGTAGGGTCGTCGTGGACGACACATGGGGGTGTGTGAGATGCCGGAACGAACCTCGTACGAGCCCGGAACGCCGTGTTGGGTGGACGTCGGCGTGCCCGACCTGGACGCCGCGATTGCCTTCTACACCGGCCTCTTCGGCTGGGACGTCGAGCGGTCGGACGTGCCCGACCTGCCCTACGCCCAGTTCACGCTGCGAGGGCAGCGGGTGGCGGGCGTCGGCCCGCAGGAGAGCGCCGAGATGCCGCCGTTCTGGACGGTCTACGTCTCGGTCACCGATGCCGACGCGTCGCTCGCCGCCGTCGAGGCTGCCGGCGGCACGGTCGTGGTGCCGGGCATGGACATCATGGACTCGGGCCGGATGGGCGTCGCCCAGGACCCGAACGGCACCTTCATCTCGGTCTGGCAGCCGGACCAGCACCCGGGCTGCGGCATCGTCAACGAGCCGGGCTCGTTCGGCTGGAACGAGCTCGCTGCCACCGACCTGGCCGTCGCGCGGGACTTCTACACCGCCGCGTTCGGCTGGGGCATCGACGACCAGGCCAGCAGCGACACCAGCGCGCTCTTCACGGTCGACGGTCGCATCGTGTGCGGGGCGCACGTCGCGAACGAGGGCGAGTTCCCGGCGTGGTCGGTGTGGTTCGGTGCCGAGGACTGCGACGCGTCGACCGATCGTGCGGTCGAGCTCGGCGGCACGGTCGTCATGCCTCCGGACGACATGGACTTCGGTCGCGGTTCGCTGGTGGCCGACCCGGCCGGTGCGGTGTTCGGTCTCGCCTCGACCAAGCCCGAGTACCTCGACCACTGATCTCGGGCGCCGGGGGCGGCGCCGGTCGTTGGTGGTGCGCGTCGGCGATCGGCGCGCGTCGCCGGCGGCTGCGACCGATCGACCGGCCCCTGCCGCCACCTTCTCGGAACGTTCCGTTCGTCAATCGGTCGGTTCGTTCCGAGCTCGTTCGGGCCGTCGGGTTCTCGGAACGTTCCGTTCGTGGGACGGTCGGTTCGTTCCGAGTTCGACGGGGCGGCGCCGGATCAGCGCCCGTGCCGTCAGCGCAGGAGTGCGGTGAGCAGTCCGGCCAGCACGATCCAGACGCCCGCGCTGAGGCCCAGCGCGGTGAGGAGCATGCGACCCGGGTCCTCGTCGCGCACGAACCCGGTCGCGAGACGTCCCTCCCACCACATCGCCTGCGGTCGGTCGGTGTGCTGCTGCATGGTTGCCCTCCTGTCGCCCCCCCCGGCCTCGGGTCAGCTCGTCGACTCGACGATGCCGCGTCCGGCGCCGGACGGGAACGGGTACCCGCGCCCGGTCGACGGCAAACACGCGACGCGCACGAACCGCCGCGCAGCGCGCGAGGCCGATCCGACAACCAAGTGGCGAGGCCGCTCCGCCCGCGTCGCCGTGTCGCGCGACGGCGGCGAGACTGTGACGGTGATCGACGCATGAGCGAGTTCGAGCTGGAGATCGGCGAGGCCGAGTGGGAGGCCGTGCAGCGGCGCGTCGTGCCGTTCTGCGACACCGATGAGCGCATCGGCCGCGGCATGGTGCTCGTCGCCGGCAGCGGCGGTCGGCGGACGTGGTGGGCGACCGATCAGCACCGCATGGCTCGCTGGGACGCCGGGCTCGACGCTCGTGACTATGCGCTGATGATCTCGCCGCGCACCGTCGCGGCGTGGCCCTTCGCCTCGGGCGAGACCGGCACGGCGGTGCTCTCGGTGCGACTCGGCGACGACGGCGTGCACCAGGTCGAGATGTCCGGTGCGGGCGGCTCGTTCGCGACGCCGTTGCTCGGCGCCTCGTTCCCCGCGGTCGACGAGTTCGCCGCGCAGTTCGACCAGATGGACGGCCCCACCGCGGTGGTGGACGCGTTCGCGCTGCACCACCTGGCGCGGCTGTCCCGCGAGGCGCCCAACGGTCCGTTCCTGGACGAGGACCGATCCGAGCCGATGTTCCGGCTGGCCGTGACGCCGGCCGGTCTGCGCACCTCGGTCGTGTGGCACGAGCTCGGCTCGAACGTGCACGAGCTGCCGGCGCTGTCGACCCACGGCACTGGCGAGGTGCCGGTGAACCCGCGCTTCCTGTTCGAGGCCGTCGACGTGCTCGACCCCGGCGAGGTCACGGTCGTCCTGCCCCTCGAGCCGGCGACGCCGGTGCGCATCGTGCAGGGCGAGTGGGCGACCTACCTGATGCCCCAGGACGAGCTGCTGCCGATCGTGGACTCGGTCGAGGCGGCGCTGGTCGAGTGCTTCGGTCCCGACGTGCTGCTGAAGGACGACGACGGGGACTACGTGCTCTCGGCGTACGGCGTGCCGGTGTACGCACGCATCCTGGCGGGCGACCCGGCGCGGCTGCGCATCTTCGCCCTGGTGATCGAGGACGTGGACGACTCGGCCGAGCTGCTCGCCGAGGTCAACGCCCTGAACAACGGGTACGGCTTCGTGAAGGTGGTGTGGCACGAGCGCATGCTCGTGGTCGAGGGCGACCTGGTCGCCGAGACGCTCGACGCCCCCGAGGCGATGGCGCTCTACGACCGGGTGCGCCACGTCGCCGACGAGCTCGGCCCATCGCTCGCGGCCGTGTACGGCGGGCGCACCGTGCAGCGTGGCGACCACGCACGTTGGGCGAACTACCTGCGCACCGCCGTCGTCGCCGAGCTGGCGCCGGGGGAGCGGGTCGACCTGTGCGGGCGTGAGGCGGTCGAGGCGTGGCCGTTCCCGGGCGAGGTGTTCGGCGTGACGGCGTGGAACCCGTTCGGTCGGCGACGCTCGGCCGAGGTGAACGATGAGCAGACCGTGTCCCTGGCGGCGGATCTGTTTCGGGCCGGGGCGACGGTGATCCGTGCGGACGGGCGCAGCTACGACGACGAGTTCGCCGAGGGCGGGCTGCTCGTGTGGGGCGTCGACGTCGAGACGGTGCGCCGCATTGCCCGGGAGTACGAGCAGGAGGCGATCTACCGCATCGATGCGGACGTGCTCGCCGTGCTCGGCGTCTTCAGCGACGCCGTCAGCGAACGCGGCCGACTCGAGCATCGCGGCGCCGGGGACTGAACGGGCGGGTCGGAGGATGTCGCCGTCGCCTACAGTCCGTGCGCTCGGTCGAGGGGGTCGGCGGGCACGGTGGGACGGGGGACGGACATGGCGCAGCCGATCGCGGGCGGATCCGGTGCGGCGGGCATGCCGCGACGAACGGCACTGACCCTGCTCGGGCTGGGCGCAGCGGGCGCGGGCATGGGCCTGGTCGGCTGTGGGGATGGCGGCTCCGAGGGCCCGGCCGCAGCGGGCGGCAGCGCGGTGGCGGGAGCGGGCGCCTCCACCACGACCCGGGTGATCCCGCCGTACGACCCGAGTCGTCCGTACTGGGTGCAGGGCAACTTCGCACCGGTCAGCACCGAGGAGACGGTGACCGACCTGAAGGTCACGGGTGAGCTGCCGCGGGGAGCTGAACGGGCTGTTCGTGCGCAACGGGTCGAACTCGGCGTCGGGCGAGCCGCTGCACTGGTTCCTGGGCGACGGGATGGTGCACGGCGTGCGGCTCGAGAACGGTCGGGCGACGTGGTACCGCAACCGATACGTGCAGACGCCGCTGCAGCAGGCGGGCAAGGGCCTGATGGAGTTCGGCGGACCGCCCGGGCGGGAGAACAACCAGAGCAACGTCGCCGTCGTGTCCCACGGCGGGAAGCTGTTGAGCTTCGGTGAGGTCGGCTGGCCCTTCGAGCTGTCGACAGCGGACCTGTCGACGGTGGGCGCGCACAGCTACGGCAGCCGGTTGGGCGAGACGATGACGGCGCACCCGAAGATCGATCCGGACACGGGTCGCATGCACTTCTTCGGCTACGAGTTCCTGCGCCCTGCGCTGACCTACTACGCGGCCGACCCGTCGGGGACGCTCGACGTCGTGAGCCCGGTGCCGGTGGACGAGGTGACGATGATCCACGACTTTGCGATCACCGATCGTGACGTCGTGTTCTGGATCGGGCCGGTGATGTTCGGGGCGGACGAGTCGAACCCGAACCCGGCGGTGCCGTTCCACTGGGACCCGAACGGTCCGTGCCGGGTCGGCATCATGCCGTTGGACGGTGACGGCTCGTCGATCCGCTGGGTCGACATCCCGCGGTGCTTCGTGTTCCACGGGTTCAACGCGCATCGTGACGGCGACGACGTGGTGGTGCGGGTGCACCGGGCGGACGAGTCGTTCGGGCCGCGTGGCGACCTGGTGCCGTCGTACCTGACCGAGTGGCGCATCGGGACCGGAGGTCCGTCGCTGACCTTCGCCGAGCAGCAGCTGCACGACCGGCCGATGGACCTGCCCGCCCTGGACCGTCGCCGTGCGGGGCGTGAGGCGAACCACGGCTGGTTCGCCACGACGACGCCACCCGAGGCGGAGTACGGGTTCGAGCTGGCGGGCATCTTTCACCTGGACCTGGCGACCGGTCGGGAGGACGTGTGGGAGCCGGGCGACGACCTGCGCGGCGGCGAGGTGTACTACGTGCCGGCGGCTGAGGACGCGCCCGAGGGGAAGGGCTGGGTCATGACGTATGTCTGGAACCGCCAGACCGATCTGTCGTCCTTCGCCGTGTTCGACGCGATGGACGTCGCCGCCGGACCGATCGCCGAGGTGCCGCTGCCGGTGCGGGTGCCGTTCGGATTCCACGGGACCTGGGTGCCCGACGCCTGACCGCCAACCGGGGCGGTCGGCCGCCGTGCCGACTCCCGGTCCGCCGGCCTCGATGCGGGCACTTGGGTCGTGCGCGACCGGCTTGCGACCGGGTAGCGGGGAGAGAGCGCCGGCCCGGCGCTCAGGTCACCAGCTCAGCGAGGAGCGCGGCGAGCCGGTCGGTGTCGACGTGCTCGGTATCGGGCCGCCACGGATCGAACGAGCCGGCCCGCACCGGGCAGGTGACCCACTCGGGCACCCCGGCGGCCAGGTGCTCACGGTCGGTGCCGATCACGTCGAGCAGCCGTCCGTACTCGGTCGGTCCGCCCAGGTCCTCCGGCGGCGCGGCCCGTGACGCGTCGACGAGGTGGGGGCACGGCGGTGAGCTGGTGCCCATGGCCATGACCTCGAACACGGTGATGCGGTGCACCCAGGTGTCGGTGGCGCCGTAGCGGTACTCGAACGTGTCGCCTTCCTTCGCCAGACCACCGAGGATGAGGTTGGAGAGCTGGTCCTCCTGGTCGTGGTCGTCCCACTCGTGCTCCCACTCGCCGTCCACGTCGATGTCCCAGTCGTGCGGCGGAGGCAGGGGAGGCCGGCGCCACCGCCCGGGATCCGGTGGCGGGCCGACGAAGCGGCGCGCCGACGAGCGTGCGTCCTCGCCGCCGTCGATCGGCTCGGGTCGATCGCGCAGCGGCGCGATGCGGTACGGGTCGGCGACGCGGTAGGGCGGGTCGTAGGTGGCGTCGGTGCCCTCGACGTAGCGGCCGACGTGGAACTCGGCGGTGCGGGTGCCCTCCCAGCCGAACACGGTCTGGATGACGCGGTGCAGGTGCTCGAGGTCGCTGTGGCCGAGCACGTCGACGGTGCGAGAGATGGGCGGCTCGATGCCGTCGAGGGTGATCTGGAGCCGGTAGACGCTGAGGGTGCCGAGCACGTCGCGCAGCCGGACCAGATCGGCTCGACGCGCACCGGTCAGGAACGCCGCGTCGAACTCGGGAGTGTCACCACGCTGGTCCAACCCGGCGGTGCGCAGCATCGACGCGGCGCGGCTGGACACCGAGCCGGACACGGCGAGCAGCTGGTGCACCTGCTTCGCCGACCTGCGGAACTGGCCGCTGCGGTCGATGCGGTGGTTGCGTCGGGCGACCGTGACGACCAGCCCTGCTGCAGCCGTGTGGATCGATCCGTTGCGGCGGAAGGTGGCGGGGTTGCGGGTCGCGACGCGGTGCAGCAGTCGGCGCGTGGCGGTGCGGATCTCGGCGTCGAAGAGCTGATCGCACGCCAGGTCGCACAGCTCGAGGACACGGTAGACGTCGTCGACGATGTCGGCCTCGATGCCGGTGCGGTCGAACGGCTCGTCGGGGAGCGGCGCGTCGTCCAACGCGGCGAGGGCGGCCTCGCCGCCGGCGAGCGCGCGTAGCTCGTCGAGCAGGTTCGAGCCGTACTCGCGGACCTTCAGGCCGTAGCGCAGGCGCAGGTCCATCGAGGTGCAGTCCTCGGGCTCACGCGGGCGGTACGGGCGCCACCTCGGGCTGCGATGGCGATCGGAGCGGACCGAGTCGGCGAAGGCGTCGAGCAGCTCGGGCTCGTAGCCGGTGCCGCCCGCGGGCAGTCGGCTGCACAGCCAGGCGAGCAGCGGTCGGATCGGCTGCACGCCCTCGTGCGGCGCGACGCCGAGCGGCGGGCGGTGGTGGCTCGCGGCCTGCTCGATCCGGGCGCGCAGCTTCGCCGGGTCCAGCGGCGCCCACCACGGTTCGTGGTTGCCGACGCCGAACGCGCCGGAGGCGAGGACCAGGTCCAGGTTGGCGTCGAGCAGCGACCCGTCGGCGACGGTGCTGCTGCGCTCGTGGTCGATGCGCATCAGCAGGGTGACGGACCGGTCGTCGGCCAGGTGCAGTTCGACGGCCAGGTGGTCGGTCTCCCAGTGGCCCCGCTGCTCCATGACGCGGCCGACGGTCGTCTCGTCGAAACGGCGGATCCACTCGGGCGGTGGCTCGGCCGCCGGGTCGGCCGTGCGCTCCGCACGTCGGCGCGGATCGGGGTGCAGGTGCGCGACGAGCGGGTCGAGCCACGCCAGGCGTGAACGCTCGTCGAGCAGCGGCGTGACGACGTCGCGGTCGGCGCCGCAGTGCTCGAGGTGCGCCACGTAGGACGCAGCGAGGAGCTGGTCGGCCGGACCGAGCGGTCGAGGAGGCGACGGGTCGCCGCGGCCGCGGGAGGTGCTCGGGACCGCTCGGATCGAGGGTCGGTACGGGTCGGTGCGTCGGCGGGTCGGACGTGTGGTGCTCATGTGGCCGACGCTACGAACGACCACCGACGAACAAGGGGCGTGCGACCGGGGCACGCGACCCGGTGGGCGTTCGCTCAGGCCACGCGGTCAGAGCAGCTCGACGACGGCGCGGTTGCCGGGTGCACCGGCGAGACGCCGGTCGAAGGTCAGCAGCGGCGCGTCGAGCAGCTCGGCCAGGGCCACGTACGCCGCGTCGTACGCGGTCAGGTTCTTGCGGAGATTCCAGATCCTGGGCAGCAGGAGCTCGTGGTCGTAGCGGTCGACGTCGAGCGCCTGCAGATCGCCGAGTGCCTGGGCGGCGCGTGCGCTGCTCAGCTCGCCGGCGGCCTCGAGCCGCCGGAGCACCTGGGCGACTTCGATCCCGAGGAGATGGGGTGCATGCAGCGTGACGGCCTCGTCCCTGATGCGATCCGCGACGCGGTCGCCCGGCCCGGTGTCGAGCGGCAGCTCGCCGACCTCGGCCACCCGGGACGTTCTCGCACCCACCTACGATGCGTCTCCATGAGGGGATCGGAACAACGATTGGAGAGAACACAATGAGGCTCAGCCTCGGCTGGATGGGCAAGGATCTGTCGCTCGCTAGCGCTGATGGCCGCTACGAGCTCGTCGATCGGGATGATCCGCGGGTCGCTGAAGTTCGACCGTTGGAGACCGTCGAGCTGGTCGGCGACGCGACGGGTGGTGTCGACGACAACCTGCTCGTGCTCGGCGACGGCGCTGACATGATGCGGACCCTGGTCAGGCTGCCCGAGTATGCCGAGCACTATCGGGCGAAAACGAAGCTCGTCTATATCGACCCGCCTTTCAATACCGGGCAAGCCTTCGAGCACTACGACGACGGGATCGAGCACTCTGTCTGGCTGACGATGATGCGGGACCGCCTGGTGCTCATCCGTGACTTGCTCGCTCCCGACGGTTCGGTATGGGTGCACCTCGACGACGTCGAGATGGCCTACTGCCGGGTTCTGATGGACGAAGTGTTCGGCCGGTCGAGGTTCGTCGCTACCGTCATCTGGCAGAAGCGAACGTCCCGGGACAACAGGGCGGCCTTCTCGCCCATGCACGACTACCTGCTCGTCTACTCGCCGGTCGGTCCGCAGCGATGGAAGGACTCACGGAACCGACTGCCCGATGAGGGCGGGTACTCCAATCCGGACGACGACCCGCGCGGACCGTGGCGCTCTATCCCGATGCACGTCCAAGCCGGACGTGCGACAGCGAACCAGTTCTATGAGATCACTACCCCCACGGGAGTCGTCCACTCTCCCCCCGATGGCAGGGCCTGGACGTACTCGCGACCTCGGTTCGAGGAGCTCGTAGCTGCCGACCGCGTCTACTGGCCAAAGGGCGGAGATAGTAGGCCAAGACTTAAGCGCTTTGTCGACGAGGCGGAGGGCCTCGTCCCATTCACGTTCTGGCCAGCGTCGGAGGTTGGCGAGAACAGCTCAGCCAAGACCTACATCCAGCAGATGTTCGAGGACGTGGAGCCATTCGACACACCGAAACCGGAACGCCTGCTTCAGCGGATCATCCACATCGCCACCGATCCTGGCGACATCGTGCTCGACGCTTTCGCCGGCTCCGGCACGACCGCTGCAGTCGCCCACAAGATGGGGCGCCGCTGGGTGACATCAGAGCGTGAACAGCGCACTGTCTCCACCTTTACTTTGCCGCGACTCCAGATGACCGTGTTCGGCCACGGCATCAACAATTCTGGGCGTTCTATGCCTATCATCGACGACCTTCCGACAGGTGTTGCTCCTGGCGCCGCCAAGGACGCCGCTCGAGTGATACGGGCTTTCGGCCAGGCAGAGGCCCTCGACCCGTCCTGCGACTGGGAGGAGCTCGCAGGCCTCCTCGCAGAAGCCGACAGGAAGTCGACGGAAGCGACGATCGAATGGTCCGGCGGTGGCGGCTTCAGGGTCGCGAAGCTGGCGGATTCGATCTTCGACGTTTCCGCGGGCAGGGTCTACCTGTCACCGACCGCCACCAACGAGAAGTTTGCCGAAGGCGTTCGTGCTCAGCTGGGGTTCGCAGCGCTCGATGAGCCGCCGTTCTGCGGAACGAAGGGAAAGATGCGTCTCGCCGTTGTCGACGGCGTCGCCGACGACAACGTCATCCAGGTGCTTGCCACGAAGGCGGACGGAGGACCTTTGACGGTTGTGGCGAAGGCAGTGACGGAGGGGGCCGCAGAGCTGCTGCAGGAGCTCGCTCCGGGGTCGTTATTGCGGAAGGCGCCTTCGGGGCTGCTTCGCCGCCGAGTTCGTGGGGTCGGCCGATGAGTTGGATCGAGCGAGACCGCAACCTGCTTGCTGGCATTGCTGGCAGGTTCGATTTGCGAGAGCCGAACCGACTCGCTGTGTCGGCGATCGTCGACTCAATCGACCAGGGCGACGGCCGTGAGGTTGTCTGCGATCTGGCGACCGGTGTGGGCAAGACGTGGATCATGGTCGGGCTGATCGAGTACCTGGCCTGTCAGGGGGTCCGAAACGTTCTCATCGTGACGCCCGGCACGACCATCCAGGACAAGACGCTGGCGAACTTCACTCCGGGATCTCCGAAGTTTGTATCTGGCAGCGAGTTCCGGCCGGTGCTCATCACGGCCGAGAACTTCGCTCGGGGTGAGGTCGGCGACGCTCTGCACGACTCAGATCAGCTCAAGGTCTTCGTGTTCAACGTGCAGCAGCTCATCAAGCCGTCGGTCAACGTCTCTCGACGAGTTCGCGAAGATGACGAGTTCATCGGCCGAGATCTCTACGGGCATCTCGCCGATGTTGATGACCTTGTGGTGATCGCCGACGAGCATCACGTCTATCGAAGCTCGGCCAAGGCGTTCTCGGGTGCGGTCCGCGAGCTCGCTCCTCGTGCGCTCGTCGGTCTTACGGCGACGCCCGATAGGTCCGACCTCGACAAGGTGATCTACCGGTACACCCTTGGCGACGCGATCGCTGACCACTACGTTCTCGTGCCGGTCATCGTCTACCGGGAGGACGGCCACACCGACGAAGCGACCCAGCTCGCCGATGCATGTGCTCTCCGACGGGTGAAGCAGGCGGCCGCCGAGCTGTGGGCCGAGCAGGGTGGCGATCTCGTCAACGTCGTCTTGTTCGTGACAGCGCAGTCGATCGAGGAAGCGGAGCTGGTGGGAGAGTTGTTGGCGGGCCCGAGCTATCTCGGTGACCCGAGCGCGGTTCTTGTCATCACGGGTCAGTCCGCTGACGACGCCCTCGCGGCGCTTGCTGCGGTCGAAGATCCGGCGTCGCCGGTGCGTGCGGTGGTCAGTGTCGACAAGCTCAAGGAAGGCTGGGACGTGAAGAACATCGGCGTAATCGTCTCGCGCCGCCCTCTCGCGTCGGAGACCCTCACTGAACAGATCCTCGGGAGGGGGCTCCGACTTCCGTACGGCCGCCGGATTGGCGTTCCGATGCTCGACCAGGTCGATGTGGTCGCACACGACAGCTATCGCAAGCTGCTCGCGGAGAAGGACCTCCTGTTGGAGAAGCTCGCCCCAACCGGATTGGAGGCCGGAAGAGCCTCAGGCGCCGGCTCAGACGTTGGGGCGGGCGGAGCCACTCCTGCGCCAAGAATCGTCACCCCGACGGAAACGATCACTCCAGGACACCTGGACCTTCGGATCGGACCCCGGGTTCTCGATGCCGATGGGAATGAGGAGCCGTCGGACCCGACACTCGTCCTCGTCCAGGAGCAAGTGGTCCTGGACGAGCGGCAGGCCGCCTTGGTGGCGATCGGCCGCACAATCCGCCCGGTCGCCAGCGCTCCCGAGTTCATCTTCCCCAGGTGGGAACTCGAGATCGCTCCCGTGCGCTGCTCTCTCGATCTCGTCACCGACGAGCAGGCCAGATCCGCTGGAGCCGGGTTCGCCGCCGAGATCCAGGTCCCCCTCACACGCCGGGCGATCGAAGCTCGACGGGACATGGAGGGCAACGTCGAGGTGTCGATCATCGCAGCCGCCCAGGCCGTAGCGACTCAGGGCGAGCTCCCGATCGATGAGGTCGCCGAGAAGCTGACGTCGCGGCTGCTCGCGATCAACCTCGTCGAGGAGACCCTCGCCGAAGTCGAAGCGGGACGCAGGGTCGTCGAAGCGTTCCTGGCAGGTGCAGGAGCGACCGAGGGCGATTCCCTCCCCTGGGGCGAGGCACGGGCTCAGCAAGCGTCGAACGGGATCGCCGCCCTAGTACGTTCGGCGTTCGACGCACGCCAGATGTTGCCGGTGCGCCGCTTCGTCGAGGTCCGCCAGCCGGTGCCAGGCGGCCAGTACCCGACCGATGTCCGCGCCCGTCTTGACCCCAACCCCTTTGTCGTCGGCCAGTACTACTACGACTGGCGGAAAGCGATGATGCCGGTCAACCGGTTCGACGCCGGGACTACCGAGTTCGCTCTTGCCGGGATCTTCGACGACTCGCCAGCCGTCGACTGGTGGCTGCGCTTGGAGAAGCACGACGGGGCCTACCTCGAGCTCGACACCACCAGGATGGCAACTTCTGGCCCCGTCGCGCACCGCTACTACCCGGACTTCGTGGTGATCGACACAGACGGGGTTAGATGGCTCGTCGAAGGCAAGAGCGACGGCGCCGCCATCCACGATGACGTGATAGCGAAGCGACGTACCGCTGAAGCATGGTGCGACGAAGTAACTGCCGACGGCCGCTGGGGCGAGTGGCGCTACTTGTTCGCCACCGAGGCGATGGTCCAACAGTCCCAGCGCGTCTGGAGCAACCTCGTGGCGCTCTCGCAGCGTCTGACCTGACACCGGGCGACGATTGCTTGCTTCCTTCGCCAAACGCTGCAACCCAGGTCCGACGACAATGGACAATCTGGATCTCGGCGAGCTTGGGACCCTCAGAGATAGATGGTCGTCTCGTCGAGCCGGCCAACCCGACGGTCCACTTTCGCTATCAGTCGAGACCCGAAGCTCCCTGCCAGCGAGGAGTGGAGGTCCAAGCGTCGGTCTTGCGCTGACGGCCTCCCACGGCCGGTCCTACCCCTCGTCCCCCGACCCACCTCGCTCGCCCGCCGGTGCCCGCACCAGCGATTCGTCGACGAAGCAGTACAGCCAGTTCTCGCCGGGCTCGAGCGACTGGATGATCGGGTGGCGCTCCTCGTTCGCGTGACGGCTGGCGTGGCGGTTCGGTGAGTCGTCGCAGCACCCGACGTGCCCGCAGGTCGTGCAGAGCCGCAGCTCGACCCAGTCGTCACCCGACTCGACACAGGTCGGGCACACGTCGGTATCAGTCGCGGTGAAGTGGATCGTGTCCAGGTGCGTGCACGAGGTGCTGATCGTCTCCTCGCGCACGTAGCGCCAGCTCGGCTGCAGCAACCGGTCGGGGATGATGCGCGCCAGGTACTGCGACTGCGACGACGCCAGCGGACTCAACACCGCCAGCACCAGCACGTACAGCGCGACGAACGGCCCGATGCGATCGTCGAGCCCGGCGGCCAGGGCGATCGTCGCGAGGATCAACGAGAACTCGCCGCGTCCCAGCACGGTCAGGCCGACGTTCGCGGCCGAGCGCTGGTTGAACCCGAACAGTCGCGACGTGCCGATGCCCGCAGCGACGTTCAACACCAGCGTGAGCGCCACCGCCAACAACACCGGCACCGCGACGCCGCCCAGGTCGGCGACGTCGATCGTCAGGCCGAACACGACGAAGAAGATCGCGGCGAACACGTCGCGCAGCGGCAGGATCAGTCGCTCGACCCGGTCCTTCGCCGCGGTGCGTGAGATGACCAGGCCGATGAGCAGCGCGCCGATCGCATCGGACACGCCGACGTCCTCGGCCAACCCGGCGACCAGGATCACGAGCCCGACCGACAGCACGATCAGCAGCTCATCAGCACGGCTGTCGATGATCGATCCGACGAACCGTGCGCCGTACCGGGCCAGCAGGAACAGCGCGATCAGGAACCCGAAGCTGACGGCGACGTCGCGTGCGAGCTCGAGTGCCGAGTCGGCCTCGGACAGCACCGGCGACAGCATCGCCAGGTAGATCGCCAGGAACAGATCCTCGAGCACGATGATGCCCAGCACGACCGGCGTCTCGGCGTTGGTCAACCGGTGCAGCTCGATGAGCGACTTGGTGACGATCGCCGAGGACGAGATGCCCATCGCACCGGCGATCACGAGTGCCTCGGACGCGCCCCATCCGAGCGCGAACCCGAACAGCAGCCCGCCGATGACGTTGGTGCCGATGAACATGGCGCCGGCGATGAACAGCTTGCGTCCGCTGCCGAGCACCTGTTCGAGCGGGAACTCGACGCCCAAGTGGAACAGCAGCAGCACCAGCCCGATCGCGGCGACGATCGCCAGGTCCTCGGGGTGCTCGACGAGCACCGGGCCGGGCGTGCTCGGGCCCAGGAGGATGCCGACGAGCATGTAGCAAGGCACCGTCGGCAGACCGATGCGCTGACCGCCACGCGCGACGAGGCCGGCGATCAACAGGACGGCGCCGAGTCCGACGAGGTCGACGTGCACGGGGGGTGCTCCTCTTCCGTTCTTCTGTGCTCGGGCGGGGCGTCAGGCGCCGAAGAACGTCGCCGAGAGCACCGCCGCCACCTTGCGGGCCTGCTCCTCGGACAGCTCGATCACCGTCGGTTCCGACTTCGGCGAGTCGAACACGTACAGGTCGCGCATGCCGTCGTTGCGCACCACGACCGACACCCGATGGTCGGAGTGACCGAGGTCGATGTCGTAGCGCTTGCCGATGCCCGGCTGGGCCTGGACATGGACTCCCTGACCCACGGCGAACCTCCCGCGACGTGGCCGACGGCCGCGCTCACGGCCCGCCCGATGGTCGAAGCGGTCAGTATGGCCGAGGTCGTTCGGGTGTCGATAGGGGCTGCCGGGCGCCAGAAGTTCAGCTCCGATTCGGCGCAAGTCGGCGGGAGGTGACCGCGCACGGTCTGCCGCGCCGCGTCACGACGAATCGCTGAGCTGATCGCCGAGCGGACCCGCTCAGTTCGCGAGCAGTTTCTCGGCCAACCGTCGAGCCAGCTCGTCGACCTGCTCACTCGTCAGCACCGGTGCGGCCTGACGGATGAGCGTCGGCAGCTTCTTCGGCCAGCAGATCCAGACGTCGTCCAGTCGCAGCGGCTTCGCGAACAGGGACCACTCTGCAGCGACGAACGTGAGCACGGCGTGCACCGGCGCGGTCGCCGGGTCCATCGCCGCCCTGACCGCCTCGGTCTGCCAGCTGAGTCCCCCGATCAGCTTCGTCCGGTCCCGGCCACCGACGTAGAGACGGAGGTCGGTCCTGAACCACCCGCCGACGTCACGTCGTTCCACCTTGCCCGAGTACTTCTTGGCGTCGATGACCCAGACGCCGCTACGGGCGATGACCAGGTGGTCGATGTTGCCTCGTGTCTTCGGCACCCGTCGGTCGTGCAGGATCACGGCGTCGTCGCCGAGGCCGTCGTGCAGCGCCTTCGCGACCCGGCGTTCGCCCTCGGCACCCGTCTTCCAGGCCTTCGTCGACTGCGGGTCGTCGGAGAGGAACTTCGCCAGTCGACCGACGCGGCCCGAACCCCATCGGTCCTCGATCCGCTGCTCGCGCTTCACCCGTCGCCGCTCGTGCTCCCTCTGTGCTGACGCACCGGGGGTGCCGACCTCGATCGGTGGTGGCGGCGTCTCCCCGACGATCGCCACGTCGTCCACCACCAGATCCGGTCCCACGCCTTCGGCGGCCACGCACTCGAGGCACGACACCACCCGTGCGCCGGAGTCCCACTGCGCCGTCGAGCCTGCCGGCAGCTCGCACGCGCAGAGACAGCACAAATCGTCGCGCCGCAGCGCCATCACCTTCACTCCCACGGCGAGTGGTGTACCACGCAACCATCGAGGCGGTCCTCGGGTGAAGTTGCCCAGACGCGCGACCGCCCCGGTCCCTCCTGGGC
>JAFAFZ010000425.1 GCA_023423215.1 Actinomycetes bacterium | reverse complement strand
GGTCTCGCCCGCGCCGGCCGTCGACCCCGTCATCGGCAACCGCTCCTCGATGGGTGCCGGGCGTGCCAGGAACCGCCAGCCGAGCGCCACGACCCCGAGCAGCACCACGACGCCGCCCAGGAGCACGACCGGCGGGACCCGCCGGGGCGGGGCGACCGGACGGTGCGTGACGGTCCGCTCGACCACGTGCTCGGCACCCTCCCGTACGGGCTCGGGAGCGAACGGGTCACCGGAGCGGTCCCGGCGGAACAGCGGACGGCGGGTGCGCTCGCGGATCAGGTCCTCGAGCACGCCGGTCGCACGGGACGCGGTCGTCGATGCGGGCTCCAGCGGCACGGGTCGACCTCTCGCTGCGGGCGGGCGCGCCGACGCACGCCGAACGACGAGGGGAAGCGGTGGTCGGGGGACCGCCGACGAACCTATCGGCGCGGGGCCACGCCAGCGGGGCGACCGGCCGGGTCGCGGGACCCGGTCAGGTGGGTTCGGAGCGCGCCAGGATCTGCCCGCTGCGCAGCACCGTCACCGGGCCGTCCTCGCTCACCACGATGACGGTCGCCTTGGGGTCGTCGAAGCTGTAGCGGCGGCCCGAGGTGTGGCGCATCCCGCGGTAGCCCTCGACGTCGGTCTCGGCGACGGCGCTCGGCACCAGGCGCACGCCGAGCTGTCGGAGGATGCCGTCGGTGTCGAACACGGCGGCGCCGTCGATCTGCGCGAGCACGTGCCGCAACGGCGCCAGGTCCGCCGGCCGGGAGATGCGCAGCGGTGGCGGCGCCGGCAGACGGATCTCGTAGGAGTCGTGGTCCTCGGCCGTCGGCCGGTACACGAGCAGGGCCCCGATGTTGCGGGCACCCAGGTCGTGCACGGCGAACTCGAGCAGGTCCGTCAACGTCTCGCGGTCGCCGTGGCCGGCGCAGACGTCGAACGCGTCGATCCAGACGTCGACCGGCGGCTCGTGGTGCCAGCCGATGCCGTCCCAGCGCAGCACGCCACGCGGGCCGACGACGCGCACGGCGCCCGACGGGTGCCGCTGCACGAGCGTGCCGCCGGTCGCCTCGGCCAGCACGACGAGGTCGCGCTCGGAGCCCGCCGCGCGGTCGAACACGACGAACTCGGGCATGCCGTCCAGGTTGCGCACGATCCAGCTCGACAGACCGTCCGCGAACCGCCGCACGTCCTTCATCGGGAACGCGCCGACCGGGCGCCGCGTGATCGACAGCTCGGTGGGCTGCTGCCACCCGTCCGCATCGACGGTCGGGGCGAGGATCGAGCCGTAGCTGGGCACCCGACGCTCGTGCACGTGCGGGTGCAGCGCGTAGTCGAGCTCACCCAGGACCAGGTCGCGGCCCGAGCCCTCGGGCGCGAGCACGTCGATGAGGCCCTCTTCGTGGAGCTCCTCGGAGAGGCGTCGCACACGCCCCGGCGGTGGCGGCTTGAAGCCCATGTCGTGCCACGCTCCCACATCGACGACGGTCTGCATGACCACCGAACACGGTGAGGTCGGGATCCATGCCACCGACCGCCGTCGCCCTCCTACGCTGCGGCGATGGCGACGCTCGACCTGGACGACGTGACCCTCTACTACGAGCTGCACGGCGACGACGGTCCCGAGGTGCTGTTCCTGAACGGCTCGGGTTCGACGATCGAACGGGTGCGGCCACTGGTCGAGGTGCTCGCGCAGAGCTGCACCGTCGCCATCGCCGACCACCGTGGCATGGGCCGCTCGTCGGTGCCGACGCCGCCGTACTCGATGGCCGACTACGCACGGGACGCGATCGGGCTGGCCGACTTCCTCGGCTGGGACCGGTGCTCGGTCCTGGGCATCAGCTTCGGCGGGATGGTCGCACAGGAGCTGGCGGTCACCTGGCCGGAACGGGTCGAGCGGCTGGCGCTGCTGTGCACCTCGCCGGGCGGGCCCACCACCTCGTCGTACCCGCTGCACGAGCTGTCGTCGCTCCCCGACGACGAGCGCGTCACCACGATGCTCGGGCTGCTCGACTCCCGGTTCGTGCAGCCGGGCTGGTTCGACGACCATCCCGGCGACCTCGCTCTCGTCGAACGGCTCGCCGCGCAGCAGCAGGAGACGCTCACGCCGGAGCAGCGGATCGGCTCGGACGCGCAGATGGAGGCGCGTCGCCACCACGACGTGCGCGACCGCCTGGGGCGCATCACCTGCCCGACGCTGGTCGCGTCGGGCACCTACGACGGCATCGCCCCGCCCTCGAACGGCGCGGCGATCGCGGCGGCGGTGCCGCACGCCAAGCAGCGCTGCTACGAGGGCGGCCACGCGTTCTTCGTGCAGGACCCGCAGGCGCTGCCGGACGTGCTGGCGGCGCTCGACCCGACGCGCTCGGCGGCCTGATCGGCCTGGACCGGGGCGACCGTCCGGGATCAGGCGTGGTCCGCGTGCAGGGGTGCGCTGCAGTCGTGGCACTCCGGCGCGAGCGTCGCGTGCCCTATGCCGAAGCGTGACAAGAGCACCCGCCGCGCCGCGTCCGTGATCCCCTGCGCCTCGTGGACCAGCACCTGGTCCTCGAGCTCCAGGTGCGCGGTCAGCGCGATCTG
>JAFAFZ010000369.1 GCA_023423215.1 Actinomycetes bacterium | reverse complement strand
GTCCTACGGGACGGGGACCGCAGGAGCCTTGCTGATCGCCGCCCCACTCCTGGCCGTCGGGCTGCACGCGCTGCTCGGTCAGCGCCCGAGCGAGGCGGCGCCGACGATCATCGGCATCGTGCTGCCGGGCATCGCGGCGATCGCCGTCGTCCTGGCCGTGCGCGTCGACCTGTGGTCGGGGCTCTTCCTCATCCTCGCCGTGAGCCTGTACGACGCCGGCGCGTTCCTGCTCGGTGCCGATGCGAGCGGCCGCTGGGAGGGCCCCGTTGCCGGCATGATCGGCGCGCTCGCGGTGACGTTCACCATGGCGATGTTCCAGCCGCCGCCCTTCGACCGGACCGAGGCGTGGATCGCCGGCGTGGTGCTCGCGGTGTGCTGCCCGTTGGGGCAGTGGCTCGCGTCCGCGTTCCTGCCGGACCCGGAGACCCGCGCGACCGCGGTGCGGCGCATCGACGCGTACCTCGTCGCGGCGCCGGCGTTCCTGGCCGTCGCCTGGGTCGCCTCGGCGTGAGCCGGGCGGGCAGGGACTCCGGCGGACCGGGTCGCGCGAGCCCTTGATCGCGATGGTGCTCGTGCCGATGGAGAGGGTGGGAGCACGTGCACCGGTAGCCTCGCGGCCGCCGCAAGGGGTGCCCGACTCCACCGATCGACGACTGGACGACACGTGCGCTTTGACCTCGACGAGCTGATCACCACCACCGAGCCGACCGACCTGTCGGGCTGCACGCTCGCGGACCTGCGGGTGATCCGGGACCACTACCAGGACCTGGAGCACGGCCTGTCGTACGCACGCCGCATCGTGCAGGGCCGGCTGGACACGGTGACCGTCGAGCTCGACCGTCGGCGTGAGGGCACCGAGGGCGACCTCATGCAGCGCCTGCCCGACGCGCTCGCCGCACACACCCGCGGTCCCGGCCTGCCCCGCCCGGTGCGCGACATCGACCCGCCGGACTGGGCGGACGGCATCGTGGCCGAGCTCGACGAGATCCTCACCCCGAGCGAGCTGGGCGAGCTGTCCGACCTGGACGAGGACCGCCTCCGTTCGGCCGCCGCCCGCATCGGCGACCTGGAGCGCGAGCTGTCCGTCGCCCGCCACGAGATGCACCGTCGCATCGACCGGGTCCAGGACGAGCTCGTCGGCCGCTACCGCAGCGGCGCCACCGTCGACGACCTGCTGCGCTGACCCTGATCGGCGCCGCCCGACGGCGCGAGCGCCAGCGAGCCCGGCGGAGATGGGTCCGGGGCGCAGCCCCGTGGAGGGACGGCGCCACCGTCGACGACCTGCTGCGCTGACCGTCGACGACCTGCTGCGCTGACCCTGAGCCGGGGGCGCGCCGCGCTTGCTGTCGCGTGCGGAACGTTCGCGAGGGTCGCGGTACCGTGGATCCCATGAAGGACGACCTCGACCGCCGGTGGCAGGACCTGGGGGAGTTCATCCGCGAGCAGCGCAGCATCGGCCAGCTCTCGCTGCGCAAGCTCTCCGACATGGCGGGCGTCTCCAACCCGTACCTCTCCCAGATCGAGCGGGGGCTGCGCCGTCCTTCGGCCGAGATCCTCCAGCAGATCGCCCGGGCCCTCGAGATCTCGTCCGAGACGCTCTACGTCCGGGCGGGCATCCTCGACGAGCCCGACGGAGAGGTCGACGTGGTCGGCGAGATCCGTCGTGACCACCGCATCTCCGAGGAGCAGAAGAAGGCCCTCGTGCGCATCTACGAGTCGTTCGTGCGCGAGAGCCAGGCCGAGGAGCGCGAGCTGCTCGACGACGCGCTCGCCGCCGACGGCTGACGTGACCGGTCGCTCCCGACGCCACGTGTGGAACGCGGCTCGCACGGGAATCACCCGGCGCACCCGGAGTTGAGGTTGTCCGTGGGTTCCTCCGCCGCCGTCCTGTCGATGCACACCTCGCCGTTGGCCCAGCCGGGCACCGGCGACTCCGGCGGCATGAACGTGTACGTGCGCGAGCTGAGCGCCTCGCTCGCCCAGGCCGGCGTGGACGTCCGGGTGTACGTGCGTCGATCGTCGGCCGACGCGCCCGCCCGGGTGAGCGTCGAGCCGGGCTTCGAGGTGGTGCACGTCGACGCCGGTCCGCTCGACCTGCCCAAGGAGCAGCTCCCCGAGGTCGTGGACCGCTTCGCCGAGGGGGTCGCGGCGGACCTGGCGGCACGACCGGCGGACGTGCTGCACGCCAACTACTGGCTGTCCGCCGTCGCCGCGCACCGGCTGAAGCACGAGCTGGACCTGCCGCTCGTCGCGACCTTCCACACGTTGGCGCGGGTGAAGGCGGATGCGGGCGACTCCGAGCCCGAGGCCCGCGAACGCGCCGAGGCGGCGGTCATCGGCTGCTGCGACGCCATCTGCGCGTCCAACCCGGTCGAGGCGCAGCAGCTCGTGCAGTTCTACGACGCCCCGCCCGAGCGCATCGAGCTGGTCCCGCCGGGCGTCGACCGGGCGTTCTTCTCGCCGGGCGACCGCGACGGTGCACGCACCGCGCTGGGGCTCGACGGTCGCCCGACGGCGCTGTTCGTCGGGCGCATCCAGCCGCTGAAGGGGCTGACCGTCGCCATCGAGGCGCTCGCCGAGCTGCGCACCCGCGACGCCCGACTCGTGGTCGTCGGTGGTCCGAGCGGCTCCGAGGGCCCCGACGAGCTGGCACGCGTGCACGCGCTGATCGACGAGCGGGGGTTGGCGGACCGGGTGCTGTTCGTGGACCCGCAGCCGCACCACGTGCTGTCGACCTTCTACCGGGCGGCGGACGTCGTCGTCGTGCCGAGCCGCTCCGAGTCGTTCGGACTGGTCGCGCTCGAGGCGGCCGCGTGCGGTGTCCCGGTCGTGGCCGCGGCGGTGGGCGGCCTGCGCTCGCTGGTCGTCGACGGCGTGACCGGCGACCTGGTCGAGGGCCGCGATCCCGCCGCGTTCGCCGCGCGCCTGGACGAGCTCTTCAC
>JAFAFZ010000353.1 GCA_023423215.1 Actinomycetes bacterium | reverse complement strand
CGCGACGCGACCCGAGCAGGCCGAGGAGCGTCGAGCGCTGCGCGGCCGCCTCGCTCGGACCATGTGCGCCGCGCACGGTCTGGCGACCGAGGGCGAGCTCGTCGGGTGGTGGACCGACCTCGCGGATCGGGCGGCGGCGTGAGCGGCGGGCACCGTGCGGTGCCGAACAGGCTTGACCACCGCCCCGGCGGTCGTGTGACATGTTCGGATCATCAGGAGTGGCCCTTCGGGGTCCGGCAACCTGGGACGGACACCCAAGGTGCCTTCCCGCTCCGGCGGGGATGTGGCAGACCACGTCGTGGTCCGCAACCAAGTGTCCGAACGGACCCGCCCCGGCGGGTCTCCCTCCGTCGGCGTCCGAGCGGCTCCTCCCGTCCCGAGATGTCCCTCCCGACCCGACGAGCCGAGCACCGCCCGTGACCTGTCCACCTGCCGATCAGCGATCCGTCGCCCCGCCGGCGAGCGGCGCGTGGCGCCCCGGTGACCCCGTGGGGGACCGCAGGTTCCACCCGGTCGTCCACGGTCGCAGCTTCGTGCTTGAGGGCGGCGGTGTGCTGCACGACGTCGAGGTCGCCTACGAGACCTGGGGCACCTTGGACGCGGACGCATCGAACGCCGTGCTGGTGTGCCACGCGCTGACCGGTGACAGCCACGCCGCCGGCCGCGCCGGGCCCGGCCACCTGGCCCCGGGGTGGTGGGACAGCCTCATCGGCCCCGGCCGTGCGCTGGACACCGACCGCTACTTCGTCGTCTGCGTGAACGTCCTCGGCGGCTGCCAGGGCAGCACGGGGCCTTCGTCGATCGACCCCAGCACGGACAAGCCCTACGGCTCGACGTTCCCCATCGTCACGATCCGGGACATGGTGCGCTGCCAGGCCTCGCTGGCCGACGCGCTCGGCATCGGCCGGTGGCGTGCGGTCGTCGGCGGTTCGATGGGCGGCATGCAGGCGCTCGAGTGGGCGGTGATGTACCCGCACCGCGTCCAGGCGCTGGTGGTGGCGTCCTCGACCGCGCAGGCGTCCGCCCAGCAGATCGCGTGGAGCCTGATCGGCCGCACCGCCATCGAGAACGACCCGATGTTCCGTGGCGGCGACTACTACGACGCGGATCCGGGCGAGGGACCGCACCGCGGGCTCGCGCTCGCACGCATGACCGCGCAGGTCACCTACCGCAGCGACGAGGTGTTCACCGACCGGTTCGGCCGCACGCTGCTCCGGCCGATGGAGTACTCCCTCGACCGCCTCTTCGACGTCGAGGGCTACCTCGAGTACCACGGCGCCAAGCTGGTGCACCGCTTCGACGCCAACAGCTACCTGCGCCTGAACCGGGCGATGGACCTGCACGACCTGGGTCGAGGTCGCGGCGGCATCGGCGGCGCGCTGCGTCGTGTGCGCTGCCCCGTGCTCGTCGCCTCGGTCGACAGCGATTCGCTCTACCCGCCGGTCCAGCAGCTCGCGCTGCACGACGGCCTGGTGGACGCAGGCGCCTCCAGCACCTGGGTCGACATCGACTCGCCGCACGGCCACGACGGCTTCCTCATCGAGACCGCACAGCTCGCCCCCCGCCTCACCGAGTTCCTGGAGAGCACATGACCCCGGATCCCGAACCCACCCCCGCATCGATCGAGGCACCGGTGTCCGGCCAGCACCTGCCGCCCGAGCACCGCCCGAGCGGCGCGCACCCGCCCGTGATCGACGCCCCTGACCGGCTGTCGCAGGACACGGTGGCGATCCGCGCCGGTCGCAGCGCCAACGGCACCTCGCTGGCGCCCGTGCTGTGGGGCACCTCGACCTTCGTGACGCCGACGGTCGAGGAGGGCCGCCGCATGGCGACCTCGGTCGGCGCGTCGACCTTCTACACCCGCTACGGCAACCCGACCGTCAACGCGTTCGAGGAGGCCATCGCCGAGCTCGAGGGCGCAGAGGCGGCACGGGCGTTCTCGTCCGGCATGGGCGCGGTCGCCGGCGTGGTGCTCGGCCTGTGCTCGAAGGGCGACCACCTGGTGTCGCAGCACCAGCTCTACGCGGGCACGCAGATGCTGCTGCAGTCGGTCTGCCCACGCTTCGGCATCGACGTCACCTTCGTCGACGGGGCGGACCCCGAGGCGTGGGAGGCCGCCGTCGTCCCCGGTCGGACCATGCTCCTGCTGGCCGAGACGCCGGCCAACCCCCGTCTGGACCTGGTGGACCTGGCTCGCCTGGGCGCCATCCCGGGGCCGATGAAGGCCGTCGACTCGACGTTCGCGACGCCGCTCGCGCAGCGTCCGCTCGAGCACGGCATCGACCTGGTCGTGCACTCCGCGACCAAGGCCATCGGCGGGCACAACGACGTCACCCTCGGTGTCGTCGCCGGCAGCCGGGAGCTGCTCGACTGGATCTGGGGGTTCGCCGTGCTCCAGGGCGCGAATGCGTCGCCGTCGGATGCGCTCGGTGGCCTGCGCGGCCTGCGCACCCTCGGCGTCCGGCTGCGCCACCAGACGGCGACCGCCGAGTGGCTGGCCCGCGTGCTCGAGGGCGACGACCGCGTCACCGAGGTGCGGCACCCCAGCCTGGACTCGCACCCGCAGCACGACCTGGCCCAGCGCCAGATGGACCTGACCGGGGGACTGCTCACCTTCGACCTGGCGGGCGGCTTCGAGGCGGGCACCCACTTCGTCGAGTCCACCCGGATCTGCCAGCTCGCGACGTCGCTCGGCGGCCCCGAGACGCTGGTGACCCACCCCGCGTCGACGACGCACGTCAACCTGCTGCCGGACGAGCTCGCTGCGGCCGGCATCTCGCCGGGCACCATCCGCATGTCCGTCGGGCTCGAGGCCACCGAGGACGTCGTCAACGACGTGCTCCAGGCCTTGGACGCGGCCGAGCCGGCGGCGGTCTGAGCGCGTCCGCCCGGGCGGGGCGGGTTCCCGGGGGAGCGACCGGGCGGAGCTACGCTGCGCCGATGGATCGGTACGGACCGTGGTGGTCGACGGTGCGCACGGGTCAACCATGACGGGGGCGATCGGCGTCCTCGCCGCCGCGGTCGCCGAGGTCGACGACCCCGGCTTCCAGGCGAGCGAGCGCCTCTCGTGGGCGATCATCGGGCTGCTGGTGCTGGCGGGGATCATCGCGATGGCCACCCTCGTCTTCTGGCGCCTCACCCGCCCGGAGCGTGAGGCGCCGACGACCGGGTCGCTGCGGGTCATCCCTGCGGTGGACACGGCGCCCGCCGCGTCGACCGAGGTGGCGCCCGATGCCGCTCCGTCCGCACCTGCACCGTCCGCCGCACCTCCGTCCGGGTTCACGACGCCGCCGACGCCACCGGATCCCGCGACGCGCCCCGCCGAGGC
>JAFAFZ010000338.1 GCA_023423215.1 Actinomycetes bacterium | reverse complement strand
GTCGCGTTCGCCGTCGTGCTGTCGGTCCTGGTGGGCGCCTGTGCGTCGGATCCGGTCGACGAGCCGGCGCCGACGACCTCGGATCCGTCCGACCCCGGCTCCGAGGACGCCGGCGGCTCAGGGACCACGGCACCGATCCCGCCGCTGCGGCTCGAGGCGCTCGACGTCGACCTGGACCAGCCGATCGCCGCGGTGGCTGCGCCGTCGGGCGACGGGCTGCTCGTCGCGCAGCGGGGTGGCGAGGTGGTCGAGCTCACCTTCGACGACGACGGCGCGGTGCAGGACGTCGTGCCCGTCATCGACGTGAGCGACGCGGTCGGCGACGCGGGCGGCGAGCGGGGCCTGCTCGGCCTGGCGGTCGACCCACAGGGCGGGGAGCTGTACCTGAGCTACACGCGCGGCAGCGACGGCGCGAGCCAGCTCGAGTCCTACCGGATCTCCTCGGGGGACCTGGGCACGACGGTCGACGACTCGTCGCGCCGCACGCTCGTCGACGTCCCGCAGCCGTTCGCCAACCACAACGGCGGTCACGTCGCGGTGGGACCCGACGGCCTGGTGTACCTCGCGCTCGGCGACGGCGGCGGGGCCGGTGACCCCGAGGGGCGTGCGCAGGACCGCAGCACCCTGCTCGGGAAGGTCCTGCGGCTCGACCCGGCGGCGTCGGACGGCGTGCCGGCCGACAACCCGTTCGTGGACACCGAGGACGCTCGTCCCGAGATCTGGCTGACCGGCGTGCGCAACCCGTGGCGGTTCAGCTTCGACCGCAGCACGGGCGACCTGTGGGTCGCGGACGTCGGCCAGGAGGAGCTCGAGGAGGTGACCGTGCTGCGCGCGTCGGATGGCGGCGGACGCGGCGCGAACCTCGGCTGGGACCTGTTCGAGGGCGACGCAGAGTTCGGGGACGCCGACCCGGCACCGGGTGGTGCGAGCGAGGGGCCCTTCGTCGATCCGCAGTTCACCTACACCCACGACGAGGGCTGCTCGATCACCGGCGGCGTCGTCTACCGCGGCGAGCGGATCCCCGGCCTGGAGGGTCGCTACCTCTTCTCGGACTACTGCACGCCGGGGCTCCGTGTGCTGACCGACGAGGGGGGCGAGCTCGTCGATGCACCGCTCGACGTCGAGCTGCCGAGCGTCGTGAGCTTCGCCGAGGACCGTCGCGGCGAGGTCTACGTGCTCAGCCTGGACGAGGGCCTGCACCGGCTCACCACGGGCTGACCGATCGCCCGTAGCGGCACTCGTGCCGACTGTGAGAAAAATGCTTTCGGTCCGTTGACACTCTTGTCAACAGCGTGGTTCGCTGTAGCTGCCCCATCAGGTCCGGGAAGAGCGGTTCGTACGAGCCGCTCTCCCCGGACCGATTCGCGTCCGGCCCACGCTCAGCCCTTCGGAGCCAGCGCTCCCCCGCAGGGTCGGGTCAGGTGGAGCAGCATGCCCTCGACCGTGATCGCGAGCAGCGTCCAGGGCGGTTCGTCCGCCTCGGGCGCCACCGCCGGGGTCCAGTCGTAGGTGCGTGCCAGGTGCTCTGGGCGTGCGTGCGCCTGCGAGGCGAAGCCGCCGAACACCGACGTCACCGCCAGCGCCAGGTCCTCGACCCCCAGGGGTGGGACCGGTTCGCGGTCGAGCTTGCGCAGCACCACGCGGTAGAGCCCCGACAGGCGCTCCACCACGTCGTTCGCGTCGCCGCCCGGGCGTGCGCCCTGCAGGCTCATCACCTCGGACGCGCGCCACAGAGGCCCGTCCGGACCGGTCACGCGTGCGAGCTCGAAGGTGGTGAGCACGCGGATCAGGTCGCTCTGGTTGTCGGGCAGCAGGCGGGCGAGCTCGGTGAGCTCCTCCGGGTCGGCGCTCATCGCCCAGATCTCGTCCGAGACCGCCTGCAGCAGCCCGGTGAACGGCTCGGGGCGGTCGCCCTCCTCGGCCCGACCCCAGTGGTGGTAGATCAGGCCGCGGCTCACGCCCGCCCGATCCGCGACGGCGCCGGGTGTCAGGTAGGCGTAGACGTCGCGCAGACCGGAGCCGTCCTCGAAGTGCTCGAGCACGAGCTCGACCGCAGCCAGCACCAGCCGGCGCCGCGCGTCCCCGCCCTGTTCCACGTCGACCCCGCCCGCCCGCGTGATCGCCCGCCGTCAGGCGGCCGCGCTGTCGTCGTCGAACACCCGACCCATGTCGGTGAGCTCGGCGACGATGCGGGCACGCACCTGCGACTTCAGCTCGGGCAGGTCGTCCAGGGTCAGGCCCTCGGTCGGCACCGGCTCGAGCACCCGGACCTCGGCGGTCGACCGGCCGTAGCGCCAGCTGTGGGGGCGCAGCGCAGTGGCGGTGCCGTGCACGGCGAGCGGGAGGATCGGCACGCCGGTCTCGATCGCCAGGCGGAACGCGCCGTCCTTGAACGGCAGCAGGTCACCGCTGGTGGACCGGGTGCCCTCGGGGAAGATCATGACCGAGACCCGCTGCGAGAGCCGCTGCGCGCAGAGCTCCATCGCCCGTGCCGCGCTCGCCTTGTCCTTGCGGTCGAGCGGGATGTCCTTGGCCATCCGCATCAGCCAGCCGCCGACGGGGATCTTGAACATCTCCTTCTTGGACAGCCACTTCATCTCCCACGGGAGGTGGCTGATCAGCAGGATGTCGACGAAGGACTCGTGGTTCGACACCACCACGTAGGGGTTGCGCGGGTCCTTCGGGAACGTGCCCGCGGTGCGGAAGGTCCAGAGGGGGTTCAGCTTCTCGTGGACGACGGTGAGCTTCCGGAACAGCAGACCGGTCCAGTAGCGCGGCGGGTCGAAGGGCGCGGTGACGAGCCAGACGATCGACATCATCGGCAGCCACAGCACGATGCAGACGCCGAACACGAACCAGCACCAGATGGACCACAGCGACGTCGTCAGGTTCTTCATGGGCTCCAGTGCTCCGTCCCGGTCGACCGCCCGCGCGGCCCTTCCTAGCACCTGCGCCGAGCGTGCTCCGACCCCGGCACGGGTGCCGGCATCCGACCATTCCGGGGCCGGTCGGGTTACGTCGACCGCTGCGCCGCCCGGGCCCTCCGGATCACGGTCCGGTCGGGTCAGCCGCCCGAGTGGCGGTAGACGTTGGTCTCGCGCAGCACGAAGCCCAGTCGCTGGTAGAGCCGGTTGGCGGCCTCCCGACTGGGGCGTGACGTCAGGTCGACGGTCCGCGCGCCGAGCGACGCGGCCAGGTCGAGCGCGTGCCGGTTGAGCGCCTCGCCGACGCCCTGGCCGCGTGCCTCGCCGTCCACGACGACGTCCTCGATCCAGGCACGCACGCCGGTGGGGATGCGGAACACCACCAGCGTCATCGACCCGAGGATGCGGCCCTGCTCGTCGCGTGCCAGCAGCAGGTGGCAGGCGTCGGACGAGACCAGCTCGCCCAGCTCCGCCGCGCCGGGCGGCGGCGACGAGGACGACAGCTGTGGGATGAGCGTGGCCATCGCGGCGACGAGCTCGTCGGTGACCTCCTGGCATTCCTCGACCCGGACCATGGGCGGTGATCGTAGGCGGCCGGTCCGGGAGCTCCGGCACCCGTGTCGACCGGTGGAGCGACGGGGCCGCGCCGATACCGTGGTGGCCGTGGCGTACCTGAGGTGGACAGAGCGCCCGGCGGGAGACCGGCCGGTGATGGTCGCGGCGTTCGAGGGGTGGAACGACGCCGGCGACGCGGCGACGGCGGCGGTCGAGTTCCTGGCCGAGCAGTGGCACGCGCAGGCCTTCGCGGAGATCGACCCCGAGGAGTTCTACGACTTCACCTCGACCCGCCCGCACGTGCGCAGCGAGGGCGGCGTGCGACGCATCATCGACTGGCCCCGCAACACCTTCTCGTGGGCGCAGCCCGAGGGCAGCGGCGGGGTCGTCCTGCTGCGCGGCGTCGAGCCGCAGCTGAAGTGGCGCACCTTCTGCCAGCAGGTGCTGCACGTCGCGACGATGCTCGACTGCCGCATGGTGCTGACGCTCGGGGCGCTGCTCGCGGACGTGCCCCACACGCGTGCGACGCCGGTCTTCGGCAACGCGTACGACCAGGACGTGATCGACCGCCTGGGCCTGGAGCCCTCGCACTACGAGGGGCCGACCGGCATCGTCGGCGTGCTGCACGCCGAGTGCGCCGCGACGACGCGCATCGACTCGGCGTCGCTGTGGGCTGCGGTGTCGTCCTACGTGCCCTCGGCGCCGTCCGCGAAGGCGGCGCTCGCGCTGGTGCAGCAGGCGGCCGTGCTCGTGGGCACCGGCGTCGACACCGGCGAGCTGCGCGACGCGGCGACCGAGTACGAGCGCGAGATCAGCGAGCTCGTCGCCGAGGACGAGTCGACCGCCGAGTACCTGCGCCACCTCGAGGAGCAGCACGACCGCAACGCCGGTGCGGTCCGCTCGGCCGACGACCTCGTCGAAGAGGTGGAGCGCTTCCTGCGTGAGCAGGGGTGACACAGCCTGCGTGAGCAGGGGTGACACAGCCTGCGTGAGCAGGGGTGACACAGCCTGCGTGAGCAGGGGTGACACGTGAGCAGGGGTGAGCGGAGCTCATCCTGCG
>JAFAFZ010000328.1 GCA_023423215.1 Actinomycetes bacterium | reverse complement strand
CAGTCCCCGCTTCGGCGCCACCCCCACCCGCAGTCCCGCCGCCTCCGCCCGCGCACCCCGGGATGCGACCGAGCACCCCGCCGGTGATGTCGCCCACTCCGGCGCCGGGGACCTCTTCGTCGAACGGGAAGACGATCGCGCTCGCCGTTCTGGCGACGCTGACCGCCGTCGCCGTCATCGGCGGGGCGTTCCTGCTCGGCCGCTCCGGCGACCCCGCGACACCAACGTCCACGACGCTCGACGCCGCCAGCACCACGACGACCACCATCGCCACGACCACGACCCAGGCACCGACCACCACGGCTGCACCGACGACGATTGCGCCACCACCGAGTGCCGCGCCGATCGGCGACGTCCGCCTAGAAGCATCGGGTCTGTTCTGCAGAGACCTCGAAGCCCGGGGGTATTCGTACTCGGCCGCCGTCGACTACTGGCGCATCAACGGCCAGCCGAACCAGATGGATGCCGACAAGAACGGCATCCCGTGCGAGACGGTGTACCCCCGAGCAGACGTCGTCGCGTACTGGCCGCAAAGCACCTACGACCTGTCAGTGTCGTACGGCCTGCCGGGTGGCCTCCTCTGTCGGGACCTCCAAGCACAAGGGGTCGGCGTGTACGACGCGCTTCGCTACTACATCTGGGAGGGCTTCCCGGCCCGGATGGATGCCGACGGCAACGGCATCCCGTGCGAGACGGTGTACCCCGATGCTGCCGCTGTCTGGCTCACGGAGTTCTGAGCCGATGACGAGAGCGCGCTGACTCGCATCGACATCAACGAGGTCGACACGCACGACGCCGATGAGTGACTCACCCTGCGTGGTCTCGATCGGCCCTCAGTTCGCCGGCAGCGGGAATAGCGTCGCCGCCATGCACCAGTCGCTCACCCACATACACCTCGCGCTCATCGGTGGATGTGGGTGCGGCGGGCCGTTGCTCGCGGGGCTCGGCGCGCTGATCGATCTGCCGGCCGACCTCGGCACCCGGCAGCCGCGCCGAGCGCACCTGTCACGCCCAACCGGCACCGTCGTCATCCGCGGCGCGACGGTGCTGCCGATGGATTCGACCTTCTCGGCACACGAGGCGATCGCGTTCCGCGGCAGCCGCATCCTCGCGGTCGGCACCGAGGGCCAGGTGCGCGCCGCGGCCGGCGACGACGCACAGATCCTGGATCGGCCCGAAGCGACGATCCTGCCGGGCTTCATCGAGCCGCACGCCCACGTGCTGCCCACGGCGCTACTGCGTTCGTGGCACGACGTCGGCCCGTTCCGCCTCGACACGGTCGACGCTGCGATCGACCACCTGGCGTCGCTCGCACCGTCGGTCGAACGCGGCCAGTGGCTGACCGGCCGACAGTTCGACCCGTCGCTGCAGCACGGTCCCGACACGCTCACCACCGAGCTGCTCGATCGCGTGTCGACCGAGGTCCCCGTCGTCGTCACGAACGCGTCGCTGCACTTCGCGTATGCCAACTCGGCTGCGCTCGCGGTGGCCGGCATCGACCGCGACACACCCGACCTCCCCCACTCCCCCTACGGCCGCCACGCGGACGGCACACCCAACGGGGTGCTGATGGGTCAGCCCGCGATGCTCAGCGTGCTCGCCCACAACCCGAACGTCGCCGGCATCGACATCGTCGCCGAGGGCCGCGCCGTCGCGCAGCGGGCCTCGACGGTCGGCGTCACGACGATCTGCGACCAGGGCACCGGCTTCCTCGCCGGTCCCGGCGACATCGACCTGTACCGACAGATGGCCGACGGCGACCAGCTCGCCACCCGCCTGCGCTACTCGCTGCACGACAGCCGCGCCGACGGCTTCGACGCGGCGGGCATCGCCCCCGGCGACGGCGACGAGCTGATCCGCGCGACCGGCTGGAAGATCGTCTCGGACGGCTCCAACCAGGGCCGCACCGGGCTGCTGCGCGAGCCGTACCTTGGCTCGGACGACGCGGGCCTGCCCTACATCGCACCCGACGTGCTCATCGAGACCGCCCGTCATCGCGCCGAGCAGGGTTGGCAGGTCGTCGTGCACGCGAACGGCGACGCGGCGATCGACGCCACCCTGGACGCGCTCGCCGCCGCGGTCGAGGCCGGCACCGCGGCAGGTCACGGCGACCAGCGCCACCGCATCGAGCACTGCTCGCTGCTGCACGACGAGCAGATCGCCCGCATCGCGCAGCTGGGCCTGTCGCCGTCGTTCCTGATCGGCCACGTGTCGTTCTGGGGCCAGGCGTTCCGCGACGAGATCCTCGGCGCCGAGCGCGCCGACCTGTTGGACCGCACGGCGTCGTGCTCGGCGGCGGGCATCCGCTGGACGTTGCACTCCGACGAGTCGGTCACCCCGATCGACCCGCTGCGCTGCATCCGCGACGCCGTCACCCGCGAGCTGTGGCGTGAGCCCGGCACAACGCTCACCCCCGACGAGCGGGTGCCGGTCGAGGCAGCCCTGCGGGCGATGACGTCGGACGCGGCGTGGCAGTGCCACAGCGAGCACGAGCTCGGCACGCTCGAGGCGGGCAAGCTCGCCGATCTGATCGTGCTGGCCGAGGACCCCCGAGCGGTCGACCCGCGCACGATCGGCGACATCGAGGTGCTCGAGACCTGGATGGACGGCGTCCGCCGCCACTGAGCGCACAGCGCAACGCCCGCCGTCGATCGGCCACCGAGGCTGCCGGGCCTCATGAACAATTTGCTGCACCCGCACCCACCGACCGCTACGGTGAACAGTGTTAAGTGCGCGTGGGGGGATGGCGCACCGAACAGATCCATCGGAGCCGGGGGGCGACAGCATGGGACTCGCAGCACACGTCGACAGTGACGACACGCGACCGCAGGGACGGACGAGCGGCCCGGGTCGGCACCGAGCACGACCTCACCGCCAGCCGCGGTCACACCGGCGCGCTGGCGCGCTGGCCGCGTTGGTCGTCGGCACGCTCGCCCTGGTCGCTGCGGCGTGCACGTCGCCGGCACCGCCGTCGCTCGAGCAGCTCAAGCGGACCGAGTTCGGCAACCGGGCGCTCGCCGAGGCCGACCGCATCGGTGCGGGCACGGCGCAGCCGGTGCTGCCGTTCACCGTCGAGGACACCCCGCCGTCGATCTTCGTCAACTACATCGTCCCCGACGACCGAGCCGCGGACTTCGCCGCAGCCGTCGCGCTGCCGCCGGGCTTCTCGCTCACCAAGATCCGCATCCTCGAGAGCGACCCCGAGCCCCGCTACTGGCTCAGCCTGAACGTCTACCGGGTCAGCGGGATCACCACCGGCCTGCGCGCCGAGTGGTCGACCTACGTCGACGACGGCACGGGCACCCCGCGGTTCATGATCGTGCGGGCCCGGGCGGCCGACGGCTCGGTCGATCCCATCGGCCCGCTCGCCGGGCCCGAGCCGTTCCAGCACGTGCTCGACGCCGGCGTCATCCGCACCGACATGCAGCGCACCACGCCGGGCCCGACCGGGCCGGTGCTCACGCCCGACCCGCTGTTCAACTCCACCATCACGCTGCCCGAGCCGGCGGACCGCCAGCTCGAGGTGCCCGCCCTCGAGTGGGTCGCCGCGAACGACTTCATCTTCTGGCTCAACGGCGTCAACGACCGGACCTTCCACAACAGCACCGCGCACAGCGCGCCGCTCATCTCGGTCGACCCCGCCGACGTCACCGTCGCGGACAACACCGAGTGGTCACTGTTCGTCGATCCGGCACCCGGCCACGTGCTCGTCTACCTGGACAAGATCGAGTTCATGATCGGGCCCTGGTGGAACATCACCGAGCCCGACGGGCGCGTCGCC
>JAFAFZ010000321.1 GCA_023423215.1 Actinomycetes bacterium | reverse complement strand
GGTCCGGTGCGGGGGGTGCCACCCGAACCGGCCGGTCACCGAGGTGACCGACCGGCCGGACGACCGGGGAGGCGGTGTCAGCCCTCCTGGGGGATGACGGCCTCGATCTCGAGGTTGATCTTGACGTTCTTGCCGACGATCAGGCCGCCGGTCTCGAGCGCGGCGTTGAAGTCCAGACCGAAGTCGGTGCGGTCGATCTCGGTCTCGGCCGAGAAGGCGATCCGCTCGAAGCCGTAGGGGTCGGTGATCGCGCCCTCGAACTCGGTCTCGAGCTGGACCGACCTGGTCACGCCCTTGATGGTGAGGTCGCCGTTCACGATCCAGTCCGCACCGTCGGGCTGCACGCTCGTCGAGACGAAGGTGATGGTCGGGAAGGCCTCGACGTCGAGGAAGTCGGCGCTGCGCACGTGGGCGTCGCGGCCCTCGTCGCGGGAGTTGAACGACGCGGTCTGGATGGTGACGTTCACCGACGAGGCGGTCGGATCGCCGTCGACGACGATCGAGCCCTCGAGCTCGGTGAACTCGCCCTTGACCTTCGCCAGGCCGATGTGCTTCACGGCGAAGCCGGCGTGGGTGTGGCTGGTGTCGATGGCGTAGGTGCCGGGCTTGGGGAGGGGGGTGCTCATGGTGGGGTCCTTTCGGGTGGGTCGCCGGCCGGTCCGGGGAGGTGTCCCGTGGCCGCCGCCTTGGCGACGTCGATCATCTTGCCAGTCGATATCTGACCTGTCAACTGTTACTCGCTCAGACGTCCGGCTACACTGGCTCCATGGCTGAGCACGACCGTCAGCACGCCGGCCTCGACATCGCCGAGGACGCGCCCTTCGAACCGCCCTGCGGGATCGACGACCCACGCATCCACACCTTCGGTCTGCTGCTCGAGGCGCACGCCCGTCTCACGCGTTCGCTGGACGCAGATCTGCAGGCGAGCGACGACATCTCGCTGCAGACCTTCGAGGTCCTGCTGCGCATCGCTCGATCCTCCGACGGCCGGGTCACGATGTCCGAGCTGGCGGACGGCGTGGCGTTGACCACCGGCGGCGTCACCCGTCTCGCCGACCGGCTCGAGAAGGACGGGCTCGTGCAGCGCGTGTCGTGTCCGAACGACCGGCGGGTGACCTGGCTCGCGCTCACCGACCGCGGGCGGGAGACGCTCGCGGTGGCGACCCAGCACCACCTGGACAGCCTCGATCGGCACGTCGCGTCCCGCATCGCGCCGCGTGACCTCCCCGCAGTGCACCGGGCGCTCGACACCCTGCGCACCCCGCTCGACTGAGCGGAGACCCCGGCCGGGTGCGTGGTAGGAACCTGCGCATGACCGATGCCGGGGCCTCGCCGACGTTCGCGACCACGCCGCTGTGGGCGCCGCCCGACGCCCGTCGACGGGCGAGCCGCCTCGAGGCGTTCCGGACCCGCGTCCAGGACGGCGGGCTCGCCCCCGCCGCGGACTACGTCGCGCTGCACGACTGGTCCGTCGCCGAGCCCGAGGAGTTCTGGGCGGCCGCCTGGTCCGAGCTCGTCCCGTCGGTCCCGTTCGTCGGGCCCTCCGTCGTCGGCGCCCGTGACGGCGTGCTGGGCGCGACGTGGTTCCCGGAGCTGCGCCTCAACGTCGCCGAGCGGATCCTCGCGGGCGACGCGGACGGCACCCCGTGGGCGGATGACGACCTGATGTTCGTCTCGGTCGACGAGCGCGGGCGCCGGCGCACCCTCACCCGGGGCGAGGCGCGCCGGCAGGTCGCACAGCTCGCGTCCGCGCTGCGAGCGGCCGGGGTCGGGCAGGGCGATCGTGTCGCCGCGTGGATGCCGAACGTGCCCGAGACGGCGCTGGTGATGCTGGCCGCGGCCTCGATCGGTGCGGTCTTCTCGTCGTGCTCGCCGGACTTCGGCTCCGCCGGCGTGCTCGACCGGTTCGGCCAGATCGAGCCGACCGTGCTCGTCGCCGTCGACGGGTACACCTACGGCGGCAGGGACTTCGACCGGCTCGAGGAGCTGGCGGCGATCGTGGCCGGGCTGCCCACCGTGGGGACGGTCGTCGTGCTGCCGTTCCTCGACCTCGAGCTGAGCGCCGAGCGGATCGAGCGGTGGAGCCAGGAGCTCGACGCCGCGCCGACGGCGCTGCGGTGGTCGGACTGGATCGCGCCGCACGAGGGTGCCGAGCCGGAGTTCGAGCAGCTTCCCTTCGACCACCCCTGGTACGTGCTGTTCAGCTCGGGCACCACCGGTCCGCCGAAGTGCATCGTGCACCGCACCGGCGGCGTGCTGCTCCAGCTGCTGAAGGAGCACCGGCTGCAGCGCGACCTGCGCCGGGGCGACGCCGTCGCCTACTTCACGACGTGCGGCTGGATGATGTGGAACTGGTTGGTCGCGGTTCCTGCGTCGGGGGCGACGGCGGTGCTCTACGAAGGCAACCCGTTCCACCCGGGACCCGAACGCCTCTGGCAGCTCGTCGCGGACGAGGGCCTGGCGTTCCTGGGCGTCTCCGCGAAGTACCTCGACGCCGTGCGCCAGTCCGGGCTCGTCCCGGCCGACGCGGCGGACCTGGTCTCGCTGCGCCCCCTCGCGTCGACCGGCTCACCGCTCTCGCCCGAGGCGTGCGAGTGGGTGTACGCAGCGGTCGCGCCGGGCGTCGGCGAGGACGGCCTGCACCTGGCGTCGATCTCGGGCGGCACCGACCTGTGCGCCTGCTTCGTGTGCGGCGACCCGACGTCGCCGGTGTACGCCGGCGAGATCCAGCGGCCCGCCCTGGGCATGGCCGTGGACGTGCGTCGCGACGACGGCACCTCGGCGCCTGCGGGCGAACGCGGCGAGCTCGTCTGCGCGCAGCCCTTCCCGTCGATGCCGCTCGGCTTCTGGGGCGACGGACCGCTCGGGACCGTCGGCCCCAAGTACCACGCCGCGTACTTCGAGCGCATCGAGGGCGTCTGGGCGCAGGGTGACTTCGCGACGTGGACGCCGCACGGCGGCATCGTCATCCACGGGCGCTCGGACACGACGCTCAACCCCGGCGGCGTGCGCATCGGCACGGCAGAGATCTACCGGCAGGTCGAGCGTGTCGACGGGGTCGAGGAGTCGCTCGTGGTGGGGCTGGAGCAGGACCACGACGTGCGCATCGTGCTGGCGGTGCGGCTCTCGCCGGGCGTCACCCTCGACGACGAGCTGCGCGACGCCATCCGCCGTCAGGTCCGCCGGGGCTGCACGCCCCGCCACGTGCCGTCGCTCGTGGTGCAGGTCGAGGACCTGCCCCGCACGCGCTCCGGGAAGCTGGTCGAGCTGGCCGTCGGCGACCGGGTCAACGGGCGGCCGGTCCGCAACACCTCGGCGCTCGCGAACCCGGAGGCGCTCGACGCCGTCGCCGACGCGATCACCGCCGCCGCGTCCGGCGACTGAGGCGGCGCGGCCTCGACCGGGTCGAGCCGGTCGGCGACCGACCGCTGTCGACCGACGACCGGCGAACGGCCCGCGTCAGCCGGCGACCGAGTCGGAGGGGGTGCGTCGCCCGAGCCGCGCCAGAAGCCGCGCCTGGCGGTCGGTCGGATCGGCCGCCTCGACCCCCGGGACGCAGACGCCCTCGAGGTAGACGGAGTCGCCCATCGCGTCGACCGCGACCTCGAGCCGGTCGAGCTCCGCGTCGTCGAAGCGCTCGTCGCGGCCGACGGCGGTGGCCAGGTCCCAGCGGTGCACGACCTGGTCGAACACGTAGAAGCGCTCCCACGTGTCGCCCACCGTCGTCGGCCCGAAGTAGCCGTCGTAGGCGACGGCGAGGACCGTCGGGTCGGTCACGATCGGGGTGACCGAGGCGAGGTGCTGGCGCCACGCCGCAGCGGGATCCGCGGCCGTGTCGGGCACCTCGCCGGGATCGAACCCGCGGCCCTCCAGGAAGTCGCGTTCGGTCGCGATCAGGTGCGCCAGCACGTCGCGCGCCGTCCAGCCCTCACACGGGCTGGGTCGGTCCCAGTCCGCAGGGTCGACGGCGTCGACCACGGTGCTCAGGGCGGCGGTCGCCCCGAGGTGCAGCTCGGCCGCGGGGTGCGGCTCCGGGGTGGGGGAGTTCGGTGCGTCCATGGCGTCGACGCTACGGCCCGGAGCAGCATGGGGATTGATGAAACCCGACAAGCCGGTCGCGCCACCGGATCGCCTGGAACGAGCGCACCTGGCCGACCCGCGCGACGTCACGCACACCATGCATCGCTACCCGGCGCCGGAGGACCTGCGCGACCTGGTGCAGTGGTTCTGGGTGCCGGTCTGGTCGGTCCCCGACGGGCAGGAATCGGTCCAGCAGGTGCTCCAATACCCCTGCGCGCTGATCGTGGTGACCGACGAGTACGCACGCTTCTACGGCGTGTCGCGCGGTCTCTCGACGACGACGCTGCGCGGCGACGGGTGGGCGGTCGGCGTGCTGCTGCAGCCGGCGGCCGGCGCGCTCCTGAGCGGTCGGTCCATGTCGGAGCTCACCGACCGGCACGTCGAGCTGTCCGAGCTGTTCGGCGACGCCGGCGCAGCCGTGGCGGAGCGCGTGCGCGCGGAGATGGGTGGAGGTGCGGCGCACGACCCGGACGCGCACGCCCGCGCCATGGACGTGGTGAGCGACCTCGTGCGCGGTGCGCTGCCGGTCGACGACGAGGGGCTCGTGGTGAACGACCTGGTCGCCCACGTCGAGCGCGACGACCGGGTCGTGCGCGTCGCCCAGGTGGCCGAGCACGCCGGGCTCTCGGAGCGCTCGCTGCAGCGGTTGCTCCAGCGGCGCCTGGGGCTCACGCCGAAGTGGCTCATCCAGCGCCGACGGCTGCAGGAGGCCTCGCTGCGCCTGCGCCACCGCGAGCCGGACCAGACGTTGGCGGACCTGGCGGCGTCGCTCGGCTACGCGGACCAGGCGCACCTGGTGCGGGACTTCCGCACCGTCACGGGGTCGACGCCGGCGGCCTTCGCGGCGCGCTACGACGCGGTCGACTGATCGTCGTCCGCGAGCCGGGTCGCGGGTGACCCGACCTCTGAGCGGCCGTGCCGACCGATCGACGCGGACGATCGGTTCGGGCGAGCTGCGCGATTCGTGCGCGCCGCCCGACATGGACGCGGACGAGGGGTCAATACTGGGTCCACACGTCGGCGAGGTCGCCGCCCCGCCGCCGTGCGTTGCAGTCCGTCAGCGCTCGACAGAGGAGGTCCGACGTGTCGGAGAGCGAGAATCCCGCCGTCCCCGCACCCACCCCGGAAGGCCATCGACCGCGGTCGAACGCCGACTGGTGGCCCGACCAGCTGGACCTGTCGGTCCTGCGGCAGCACTCGGGGACGTCGAGCCCGCTCGGAGAGGACTACGACTACGCCCAGGCGTTCGCCGGCCTCGACGTCGAGGCGCTGAAGCGGGACGTCATGGCCGTGATGACGGACTCCAAGGACTGGTGGCCCGCCGACTGGGGCCACTACGGCGGTCTGTTCATCCGCATGTCGTGGCACGCGGCAGGCACCTACCGCATCGCGGACGGGCGGGGCGGCGGCGGGCAGGGGGCCCAGCGCTTCGCGCCGCTCAACAGCTGGCCCGACAACGTGAGCCTGGACAAGGCCCGCCGCCTGCTGTGGCCCGTCAAGCAGAAGTACGGCCAGCAGGTGTCCTGGGCGGACCTGCTGGTCTTCACCGGCAACTGCGCGCTCGAGTCGATGGGCTTCGAAACCTTCGGCTTCGCGTTCGGGCGGCCCGACATCTGGGAGCCCGACGAGGTGTACTGGGGTCCCGAGGACACGTGGCTGGGCGACGAGCGCTACAGCGGTGAGCGGGACCTCGAGACGCAGCTCGGGGCGGTCCAGATGGGCCTGATCTACGTGAACCCCGAGGGGCCGAACGGCAACCCCGACCCCCTCGCGTCGGCAAAGGACATCCGTGAGACGTTCGCCCGCATGGCGATGGACGACACCGAGACGGTGGCGCTGATCGTCGGCGGCCACACCTTCGGCAAGTGCCACGGCGCGGTCGACCCGGAGTACCTCGGCCCCGAACCCGAGGGCTGCCCGGTGCACGCCCAGGGCCTGGGGTGGAAGAACTCGTTCGGCTCGGGAGTCGGCGGCAACGCGCTGACGAGCGGACTCGAGGGCGCGTGGACCAACAACCCGACGGCGTGGGACAACGGGTTCCTCGACAACCTCTACGGCTGGGAGTGGGAGCTGACGACCAGCCCGGCCGGCGCGAAGCAGTGGACCCCGACGGATCCGGCGGCCGCGGACACCGTCCCGGACGCGCACGACCCCGACAAGCGCAACGCGCCGATCATGCTGACCAGCGACCTCGCGCTCCGCTTCGATCCCATCTACGGACCGATCACGAAGCGGTTCCACGAGCACCCCGAGGAGCTGGCCGACGCCTTCGCGAAGGCCTGGTACAAGCTGCTGCACCGCGACATGGGTCCGCTGTCGCGCTACCTCGGGCCGTGGGTGCCCGAGCCGCAGCTGTGGCAGGACCCCGTGCCGCCGGTCGACCACGACCTGGTCGGCGACGCGGACGTCGCGGCGCTCAAGGCGAAGGTGCTCGACTCCGGCGTGTCGCCCGCACAGCTGGTGGCCACCGCCTGGGCGTCGGCAGCCAGCTTCCGCTGCACCGACAAGCGCGGCGGTGCCAACGGCGCTCGCGTGCGCCTTGCGCCGCAGAAGGACTGGGAGGTCAACGAGCCGGCCGAGCTGGCGTCGGTGCTGTCGACCCTCGAGGGCATCCAGCGCGAGTTCAACGAGGGCCGCAGCGACGGCACCCGCATCTCGCTGGCGGACCTGATCGTCCTGGCCGGCGGCGCGGCGATCGAGCAGGCCGCGCGTGACGGCGGCGTCGACGTGACCGTGCGGTTCTCGCCCGGCCGCACCGACGCGTCGCAGGAGCAGACCGACGTCGACACCTTCGAGGTGCTCGAGCCCCGCGCCGACGGCTTCCGCAACTACGTCCGGCCCGGTGAGAAGCTCACGCCCGAGACGCTGCTCCTCGACCGTGCGAACCTGCTCAGCCTGACCCCGTCCGAGATGGTCGTGCTGCTCGGCGGGATGCGGGCGCTCGGCACCAACCACGGGGGCACCGCCCACGGCATCCTGACCGATCGACCCGGCGTGCTGAGCAACGACGTGTTCGTCAACCTGCTCGACATGGGCACCGAGTGGTCGACCTCCTCGACCGAGCACGTCTACGACGGCAAGGACCGTGAGACCGGCGAGCAGCGCTGGACCGCGACCGCGGTCGACCTGGTGCTCGGCTCGCACTCGGTCCTGCGGGCCATCGCCGAGGTCTACGCCTCGGACGACGCGTCCGAGAAGTTCGTGCAGGACTTCGCCGAGGCCTGGGCGAAGGTCATGGAGCTCGACCGCTACGACCTGCGCTGACCGGCCGCCGCCACCGACGCACCGCCACTCCCACTCAGCCACTCCCACTCAGCCACTCCCACTCAGCCACTCCCACTCAGC